>QQUM01000479.1 GCA_008501545.1 Calditrichota bacterium | reverse complement strand
GGTCATTGGCGCCATACCATCCTGATGTACAGCGTAGACTGGATATTTTGATGCAATGAGATTGTGTTTCGACTGATAGTGCCACCACCATTGTCCCATATCTCCTTGCAATTCACACAATCGGTTGGCGCATTTCAGTGCGAATTTAAGTGCTTTTGACTGTTGATACGTCTCGTAAAATGTTGTTAATGCATAAACCGAATATATCTGATCGGCAAAATTTCCGATGCGGTTTCGCAGCGTTTTCGGCCAGGTTCCACCTTTCATGTAGCCAAAAAGACCGGCATCCGGGTTCATGTTTTCAGTAATGGCATGGTAAAGCTGTTGTACAAGCTCAGCGTATTTCTTGTCAGTGTTTCCGTAATTATGTGAATAACATAGTCCAGTTAATAACCAGGAAAGCTCATACGTCGGCAAAAGTTTAATCCTGTGACCGTCTATCTTATGTTTGATATCGGAGTAAATTTCTTCCCGATGATTCCCTCCACAATGTGCATCGGCCCAAAGAAGGAGTCCAAACACACCAGGGCTTGCAATCTCATCACGCCTGTTGACCAGTGACGTTAGGGATGCATTTTCATCAATCTTGCTGGTTGTCCAATTCCCGTTTTTTGCCCGAAGTAATCCCAGGATTGTCGTGGCTGTATATATAATTGAAGGTTGGAAGTCTTCTTCAACAAGGGCTTTGTTTTCATATTTTTTTGAAAAGAGTTGCGTCTTTGTATCATAAAGCGGTTCCAGACCGGCGATGGCCAATTTTATCAGATTTTGAATGAATACTTCATTTACGGCAGGCATATTATTATCCAATTTCTTGATGTATCAAATGATGTTTGTGTTTGTCTTGTTGAAATTTGAATTTTTTAAATTCACAAAGGGAGAATTTTATTGTTTTGTATCGTATATTTTCCCCCACACATGTCGCATTCAGCATGTTCACCGATGAGTGTGACATTATTCCCTATTATCACCCCGGATTCTATAAAATTATGATCTCCGATATTGCAATTTGTTCCAATACGTGCGTTTTTCATAATGTGCGTGAATGCCCAAATTGAGCTGCCATTTCCGATATTTTCGCTTTCTACAAGGGCGTTTGGATGAATAAAGGGTGCTTTCATTTTTTTGTATTTCCAGGAAATTGTTTATGCTAAAATTTTTTGTACGACTTCCTCAACAAGCAGCTCGTTTTGCTGCAAGTTGAGTGTATCCCTGTTTTGACGTTTCTCGAATTTAATTTGTGTAAATCCACTTTCATCCATAACGCGAAACATTTTGCTCATTCGAATTAGATTCTGGTCTACACTGCCCATTTCCCCTTTAAAAAGTGTATAAACAGGTGTTCCAAGAACAGACGCTTCACGATTCATTGTGCCACCGGCACCCAGTACGAGATCGGAGTAATAAAGAAGATTTGGACCATCAAGGACTTGGGTGGGAACAAGTAAATTCGGATGCTCGAACTTTTTGTAGTATTGTAATTGTTCCTTGCCTCGCGGTAGGAGGACGACAAATGTATTTTTATTATCCAGAACATAGCGTAGCAATTTATCAAAGAGTGGATTTTCAAATCGATGATATGCAGCAACGAGGTTTGGAGGACGCATGGTGACCAATACTTTTTCTGACGGAATCCCATTTTTCAAAAGGAATTCTGGATCGGGAGAAAAATCTGCTAAATAAACATTTTCTTTTAATCCAGCAAATTTTTCAATTTTCTCTTCGGTTGCGCCAAATCGATAGAGATTTTCATTTTTAAAAATTTCAGGAACATAAATTTTATCAGCCACTCTGCACAAAATGTGAAGGGCTGGATTGCCCTCATAATCATCGAAGGTAACTATAGGAATTCGTTTTATACGCGCAGCAATTGACTGGCTGAAAGACGCATGGCTTACAGCTAATGCGATATCTTTATTCCAGATATATTTAAATAATTGGAAGGCGCGTAAGAGAATGGCCGCACTTTTGCCTGACATTGTTTTTCCTCCATGTGAACCGATCGCGACGTGTGGAATTTTATATTTATCGGCCAGAGGAACGGTCTCGGTGGAATTTCGTGTTGTTATTATTAAATCATACCCCTTCGCTTGCAATGCGGTGATAATTGGTCTTAAAAACAAGACCTGGGGCGGTGTCGAAATATCAATCCAAATTTTTTTCACTTCATTTCTTTCCTGGCTGGTGACTCATTTATGGCCGGCTTTATTCATGAACACCAGGATTGGGCAGTAGATATCCCCTGCCCATCGCTTACTTAGAGCATTGCATGAATAACGCAGGATAGAGTTCATCCTGTGTTCATCTCAAATATCAATTGAGAAATTTTCGATTTCTTTATGTTGAGTTCCTGTCCGCAAAATCTTGAAAAATTTTTGCAAGCTTTTGTGCACTTTTCTGTATTTGGAAACCATCCAATACTTTTTCTCTCCCGTGTTTTCCCAAACGATCGCGGAGATTTTTATCATTTATTAATTCTTCCAAAGCATCCGCCAGCGTGTGAATATCTCTTTCTTTAGCAAGCATTCCTGTTTCACCATGAATTACAAGATCCGGGATGCCGGCTACCGGGGTTGTGACTACCGGTAGTTCACAGGCCATTGCTTCAATCAATACATTTGGCATTCCATCCCGATCTCCATCTCTGGCCACGACGCATGGCAGCGCGAAAATGTCACTTTCCTGCAGTTTTTGCAAAACAGTGGACAGGGGTTGCACACCACTTAGCGTTATTTTGTTGTGAAGTTTTGCATGCTGAATCTTTTGCCTGAGTTTGTTCTCCAGTACTCCGTGACCGACGAATTCGCATTGAAAATCATAACCTCGCTCGTTCAGTAATTCGCAGGCGCCGACTAAATATTCCGGACCCTTTTTCTCACGCAGGTCGCCAACAGCAATAATTTTGGCTGGTTGTCCATTTTGCGGTTTTGTAATTCCAGGTTTGTATCGCTCAACTTCCAGCCCATAATGAACGATATGGATGTCCTCTTCGTGAATGGATGGACATAAATCAGCAATATATTTCCGATGTTGGGATGAAACGGTGACAACCGCGGACGCATTTTCCAGCTCCTCACGCACATTTTTCTGATTGCGCATGAAAAGGCCGAAAGCATGCGGGTGTATTGTGAA
>QQUM01000444.1 GCA_008501545.1 Calditrichota bacterium | reverse complement strand
TGCAGGTCTCACAGGAATTATCGGTGCGTTCTTTCTCAAACGCCGAATTGATAAAATCTTTGCTGTCGAAAAGAAAAATGCTGAGCATAGTGAGGAATTGCGCACATTTAAGAACCGGCAAAAGCGACGGAGTGAAGCCGTTCTCGCCAATGAGGAAGCCATGCGCTTGCTTCAGAAGCAAAGAGAAAAATTAGCCAAAAATGCAGATCAACACAAAACAAAGATAGAAACACTGGATAAGGAGATCGAGGAACGCCAGCAGTTGCAAGAAAAATTAATGGAGGATCCGGATACGATATTATCAACATCCGGGCAGAAAGGCCAGGAGCGCGTAGCCCAATCAAATACCATTGAAACCGATCCCCCGCAATTTCCATTAAGACATGAAACAGATAAGGAGTTCCCATCATTTGAACTACTCGGCCATCGACTCACCGAAGTAAAGTAATTGAAAATTAATCGACCTGGTGCTGGAGTGAACGAAATGAAATCTCATAAAAACGCTGTGGTAATTATTCCTCCCGAAGAGCTATGGCAACCGATTCAGGAAATCCGCAAGGCCCACGACCGCGCTTTCTGGCGATGGATGCCACACATTACCTTGCTCTATCCTTTCCGCCCTGCTGAAACGCATGTGACATTGGAAAAACACTTTGAAGAACAGTTGTTCTCGTTTCCCTCGTTTAAGTTAAAATTAAAAAAGGTGAGTTACTTCATGAGCAGAAACTCATCCTTTACGATCTGGCTACAACCGGAACCTGCTCGCCAGATTCACCAATTGCAAGCTGAGCTGCAACAAATTGTCCCGGATTGTGATGATGTGCATAAATTTCCCGGTGGATTTCATCCGCATCTCTCTGTTGCCAGCGGTCGCGGAACGGAGCAATTTAAAGAAATTCTGAAGAAAATAAAAAAACAGTGGAAACCGATTAGCTTCCCTGTGTCGAATGTATATTTAGTGTCCCGGGAGCATTCGCAAGAGGAACGATTCACCATTACACAAACAGTTCACTTCCAATAAAAATTTAAAAACAACTATTTCCGATGCATTTTAATTTCCAGAATATTAAAAGCCCAACTCTGGTTCTCAACAAAGAGATCGTCCTAAGAAACATAAAACGAATGAATGAAAAGGCCCGACAGAGCCAGGTCACATTCCGTCCGCACTTCAAAACCCATCAATCGGCAGAAATTGGTGCGTGGTTTCGCGAATTTGGTGTCAGCAAAATAACCGTATCCTCCCTTGCGATGGCCGAATATTTTGCAAAGAGTGGCTGGCAGGATATCACGCTGGCGTTTCCGGTCAATGTGCGGGAAATCGATCGAATTAATCGCCTTGCAGAAATAATCCAACTCAACCTGCTCGTTGAAAACGAGGAAGCCATACGCTTTCTCGACCAGCACCTGCGAACACCTGTTGCACTATTTATTAAAGTCGATACAGGCTTGAATCGAACCGGAATCTGGTGGAAAAATCACGAAAGCATTGTAAAGCTGGTGTCG
This sequence comes from Calditrichota bacterium, assembly GCA_008501545.1. GTDB lineage: Bacteria > Zhuqueibacterota > Zhuqueibacteria > Zhuqueibacterales > Geothermadaptataceae > Bioreactorimicrobium. The sequence continues at coordinate 1,632 of QQUM01000444.1, read as the reverse complement.
ATATTGCAAAGCAGTCAAAAATTGCATTTCAGCGGTTTTCTGACCCATGCCGGTCACAGCTATGACGGACAATCAACCGAAGCGATCAAGGAAATCTATGCGGAGACATTAATCCGATTACAGGCAGCAAAATCTGAACTCCAGAAGCAACTTAAAGTTGCCTGCGTTCTGTCTGTAGGAGACACACCAGGTTGCAGTATCATCGACAATTTTGAGGGTGTTGATGAAATTCGGCCGGGTAATTTTGTGTTTTATGATGTAATGCAACTCAACCTCGGCGCTTGCACCCAGGATGATATCGCCATTGCACTGGCGTGCCCTGTGGTTGCAAAGCACCCATCACGACAACAAATCGTTGTCCATGGCGGTGCTGTGCATCTTTCACGCGAATCCCTCGCATCGAACAATGAGGCAAGTCATTTTGGTCTCGTCGTGCACTTTTCTGAAGAAACGGGCTGGGGTAAAATCATAGATGAAACCTACGTCCGGTCACTTTCACAGGAACACGGAATAATTCAGGCCGGGAAACAACTGTTTAATCAAACAAAAATTGGCGATCTGCTCGGCATCCTTCCTGTGCATTCGTGTTTGACTGCAAATCTCATGGGAGAATACTTTTGCAGCGGTGGTCATACGATAAAAATGCTCTGATTGCAAAAAATGCAGGCCTAAACGATGGTTTGACTAATTAAAAGGAAAAGAACATTGCACTCGAATGCCAAAACAGTTGAAGAATATTTAGCCGCGTTACCCGAAGACCGACGGCACGCCATTGCGCAAGTCCGGGACAAGATTTTGGAAAATCTGCCGGAAGGTTATGAAGAAGCTATGAATTGGGGCATGATCGTTTACGAAGTTCCACTGTCTTATTACCCGGATACATACAACAAAAAACCGCTCTTGTATGCTGCCCTCGCCTCGCAAAAGAACCATATGGCTGTCTATTTGTCTGGCATGTATATCGATTCGGAGAAAACAAAAAAGTTTGAAGAGGCGTACCGGGCGACAGGTAAACGCTATGATTGCGGTAAATCCTGCGTCCGCTTCCGCAAACTGGATGATTTACCGTTGCCACTCATCGGCAATGCTATCGCATCGCTGCCTCTTGAAAAATTCGTTGAAGATGTTAAAAAAGCCGGTTCCGTACGTAAATCAAAAAAATAACAAGCCGGTCTTATCCCAAAAGTCGTCTATCCCGTATCGGGACATCCAAACCTGATACCTGCGTAGAGCAGTAAAGCCAGCCACATTTTCCTTGCAATTTTACGCTAAAATCTGCACACTCATCGTCCCTATAAACGCTTCTTTGATACAAAAACAATTGGATATTTTGTGAATTCAAAACAAACACTTAAAAAATATTTCGGCTACGAAAACTATCGTGGAAGACAGCAGGCTGTCATAGAACATATTCTTCATCGCAAACATGCATTGGTGATTATGCCGACGGGCGCTGGAAAATCACTTTGTTACCAAAGCCCGGCTCTCATCCAGGATGGTTTAACCTTGGTGATTTCACCGCTCATCGCCCTCATGAAAGATCAGGTTGATGCACTGCAACGGCGCAACATCGACGCGGCATTTATCAACTCATCGCTGACAAAGAAGAGCCGTGAAGCACGCTACCAGGCG
>QQUM01000552.1 GCA_008501545.1 Calditrichota bacterium | reverse complement strand
AGATCCACAACCTGATTGCAAATGAACATCCACAAACAATCTCGCTTGTGCTGGCGCATCTGGACCCAAAACAAGCCTCGGCAGTTTTGGCGGGGTTGAACTCGGAATTACAAAGTGATGTGATTTACCGGCTTGCGAATATGGAAAAAATCTCGTCCGACCTTCTGGATGACGTGGAAAATATTATCAAAATCCAAATTGAATCGGTTTACACACGCGAACTGAATGAAGTCGGTGGAACGAAATCTGTCGCTGAAATACTGAATCTCTCGGGCAAAATGGTTGAAAAACAAATCATCGAACATATTCAGGAAAAGAATGCTGATCTGGCGCAGGAAATTCGCGGGCTGATGTTCACATTTGAAGATATACAGAAAATTGATGACCGGGGTATTCAACGATTGCTCAAAGAAATTGATACGAAAATACTCACGATCGCCTTAAAAGGCAGCTCGGAAACCATTCAGGAAAAAATCCTCGGCAATATGTCAACACGCGCTGCCCAAATGGTGAAAGAGGAGATGGAATTTCTTGGTCCATTGCGTGTGAAGGAAGTCGATGACAGCCAGCGTCAGATTGTTGAGGTCATTCGCACACTTGAAGAAGAAGGCGAAATCGTCATTATCGGCGGAGAGGGTGGCGATGAATTTATCGTTTAATGTGCCATATCCCATAGTGCAGATTGGTGAAAATCCTTTTGATGTTGTACTGCCCGAGCTTCTAAAAAATGAAGTATCACATACTACTGCAACCGAAGATGAAATCGAAACTGTGGACTCCGAAGAAATGAGCAACACAACTGTAAACGACCAGATAGAAGAAATCGATTTCGAAAGCCTGGTATGCGAAAAAGCCCGCGAAATGCTCGATGAACAACTGCAGGCGCCAATGGAAGCTGTTGAATCTTTAATGAGTGCATTGCAGGAGAAATTTGAACACGAGTTGCATGTTCTCGAAAACAGTGCAGTAAAATTGGCATTTGCAATCGCAGAAAAGGTCGTCCACCAGGTGGCACAGGAATCATCGGAAACGATAACGGCGCAAGTGCGGGAGGTATTGAACAATTGTAAAAAAGAGTTGAGCTCAACTCTTTTTTTGCACCCGGAGGATTATCAGTTTATCAAGGAGAATTCCGACTTGATTTTGCAAATCCGGGACAAATTTCCAGGTTTGGAATTCAAAGAAGCACCCGAGATAAGTCGTGGCGGTTGCAAACTGGAAAGTGACAACGGGACGATTGATGCCACGATAGAAAAACAATTGAACAAAATCGCAACAGAACTTTTGCATGTATCATGAATCTGCTCGAACAAGCATTCAATAAACTCTCGACTTTTGAGTCCATCGCCATCCAGGGCCGTGTTGTCCGTGTAGCTGGTGGAATCATCGAAGCGGTTGGCCTGGCCATCAATATCGGTGAAGTCTGCGCACTTCGCAGTGCGAGGAACCGGGAATTGGGCCTTGCTGAAGTTGTGGGATTTCGCGATCAGATAACGATACTGATGGCATTGAAAGACATTGCAGGAATCGGGCCCGGAACATTGGTCGAACCCCGATTCAGAGTGACAGCTGCATCGGTGGGCGAGCAGTTTACTGGCAGGATTATCAATGCACTTGGCGAGCCTTTGGATGAAAAAGGTCCGTTATTTGGCGATGAGATGCGGGAGCTGAGTGCCGCGCCACCTTCGCCATTAAAACGCACACCGATTCGGCAGGCATTGCGTACAGGTGTGCGTGCGATCGATGCTTTTCTGACCATAGGAAATGGCCAGCGCGTCGGTATCATGGCCGGAAGCGGGGTTGGAAAAAGTGTGTTGCTCGGTATGCTGGCACGCCATGCAAGTGCCGATGTGAATGTCATTGCGCTGATCGGCGAACGCGGACGCGAAGTAGCTGAATTTATTGAAAGGGATCTTGGTCCGGAAGGCCTGGCGCGGAGTGTGGTTGTCGTTGTGACTTCCGATGAAATGCCGCTCCTGCGGGTGAAAGGTGCACTGCTGGCAACAACGATGGCGGAATATTTTCGTGATCAGGGAAATAATGTGCTGTTGATGATGGATTCACTGACCAGAGTTGCGATGGCACAGCGTGAAATTGGGCTTTCGGTGGGTGAGCCTCCGACAACCCGTGGTTATACGCCATCGACATTTTCCTTGATGCCAAAGCTGTTGGAACGCGCGGGGACGAATGCCCACGGTGCCATTACCGGCGTTTATACAGTACTTGTGGAAGGTGATGATTTTAATGAACCTGTGAGTGATACAGCCCGAAGTATTCTGGATGGTCATATCGTCCTTTCACGTCGTCTGGCTGCTCGCGCCCATTATCCGGCCATTGATGTGCTCGAAAGCGCCAGCCGGGTTATGCCGTTTGTCATCAGTGATGAACATCTGGCAGCGAGTCGGGGCGTTCGGGAAACTCTTGCGGTTTACAATGAATCCGAAGACTTGATAAACATCGGTGCCTACAACAAAGGCAGCAATCCAAGAATCGATTTTGCGATCAGCCGCATCGATGCAATAAATGCATTTTTACAACAAAAGTTTGACGAACACACAGATTTCGATGAAATGCTGCACGTGCTCCAAATGCTGTCCACTGTCCCGAATGCTTAAATAGTGGTGATGGAATGAAACGATTTAAATTTTCTCTGCAACAGGTCCTCAATCTGAAGACGAGTCAAAAATTTCAGATTGAAAATGATATGGCAAACCTGCAGCGGCAAAAGTTGCGAATCGAAAAAAATTTGAATGACTTAACGCAACAGTGGCAAACTGAGCAAAAAGCCCTGGCCATGGAGCAGGGACGAAAAATTGATGCTGATTACCGCCTTCGCATGGGCTATCTGGATTTTCTCGACCAGCAAATTGCAGTAGAGAATAAAACGTTGTTGAATGTGGTCAAACAAATTTCCACGACACGGGAAAAGCTGGCTATCGTGATGCAAGAGGAAAAAGTGATTAAAAAATTACGCGATAAGCGCTACGAAGAGCATATGACAACCGAGCAGCAGGAAGAACAAAAGATAACGGATGACCTGGTGAATCAACGGGTTGTTCAGGATATATTGAAATCAACACTGCACGATAAAGAAGAATAGCAAGAGTCAAGATTTTATGATGCGATTGTCCCGGTTTTATG
>QQUM01000077.1 GCA_008501545.1 Calditrichota bacterium | reverse complement strand
TGTCAAAAGGCGCTGGTCTAAAATTGGCGCTGAACGAGGACGGCGTGCACTGGCATGGCTGTCCGACACATTCGGTCGCTACCCTTATCCGCAATTGACCATAACGCACGGTTTGCTGGGCGGCGGTATGGAGTACCCGATGCTGGTAATGAATTCGTCTCCGTCGGAAAGCTTGATTTTGCACGAGGTCGGGCATATCTATTTTTATGGAATTTTGGGCAACAACGAAGCAAAAGAAGCCTGGCTCGATGAAGGATTTACCACATTTCAAACACGCTGGTACATGGAGAACCGCTATGGAGATTGGGGCTATGACCGCGAAGCCCGATTAAAACGCGCTTCATGGTTGCAGAAGAAACGCCCCGCTGTGACAAGCCGGGAACGCACTGAAAATTTCACATTGATGTACATGAACAGTAAATATAATGAACCCATAAGCCGCTGGTCCTACAAGTACAACGACGGCATGAGCTACAGCATGAATGCCTATAGTAAAGGATCCTTGTTGTTCGATATGTTGTGGTACGTCGTTGGCGATGAAAATTTCAACAAAATTTGCAAAACCTGGTTCAAACGCTGGAAGTTCAAACATGTCAATGAAGCACGCTTTAGAAGCGTCTGTGAAGAAATTTCCGGGATGGATCTCGACTGGTTTTTCGATCAGTGGCTGCATGGCACCCCGACAGTGCACTACGAACTTGGAAAAATCACCAAAAGCAAAACGGCAGACGGCTCTTATGAAACAAATGTCACCATAAAACGGGCTGATGACGGTATCATGCCGGTTGAAGTTCAGCTTTCATTACCTGATGGATCAACACAACTAAAACGCTGGGATGGAAAGGACACAGAAGGCATTGTCACTTTCAAATCTGCAGCAGAACCGAAAAAGATAATTCTCGATCCGCAAAACGCCATTCTCGATAGAAGCCGGATCGGACACGGCAAGATGAAAGTCGAGTTTTATCCTGAATACCCGCGGATGCGTTACAGTCCTTTGGGCGCGTATGTCGTAACCTACAAACCAACATTTTGGTACAACGATATTGACGGACTGCGAACGGGTTTGAGACTGAAAGGCCACTACCGTCAAACACGCGAAGTGACGGCCCAAATGTGGTTTGGCGCAGAATCACAAAAATTGGATGGAGCATTTGAATATTTGTCGGGTTCCGGATTTATGCAGACGATGAATTATTCACTTGCCGGAGGCCGTATAGAAGGGCGATCCTTTGCCAAAGCCGCGATGAATTTCACAAAAGGAAAATTCATATTTTCAGGTGTCCGGAATCGCTTTTCTCTTGATTATACTTTTACAAAACTTGATGACAACCGCTATGCGGTAAGTGAATATGACATCGACGGTGTAACAGCGACTTTCCCCAATTGGTCTGAAGGCGATGTCTCTTTTATTCACGGACGATACAGTGTGAATCCTCGCGGCATGCATTGGTTTAGTCATCTCAGCTTTGATATTTCACACGGCAATGAAGGCCTTGGCGGTGATTACAACTTTACCAAGCTCGCAAGTGAGTTGAAATTCTGGAAATCTGGAACGTGGGGAGGTGTTTATCTGCGCGGTTATGCCGGGGCATTTCTCGATGAAAACGACGGTGTGCCTTTGCAGCATGCATTTTCTGCTTTTACATCAAGTTATCACGAGCACTTTTTTGAGAGCAGGCTTTCGAGAACCCGGGGTGCGTTTTTCCCTGAATCCCATTACCACAAACCGGGTGGTGGAAATCTTCGCGGCTTCTATGACCAGCCACAGCTTTCAGGAGATGAATTGGCTGCTGTGAATATCGAGCTGCGAAAAACAATCAAATTTCCTGTACTCGACAAATTATTCATTCGTCGGTTCCTTGGCAGCAGTGATCTTGTTTTGTTTGGCGAAGCGGGTACCCTGTCTTTGATGGATGCCGACAACACCAACAAAACGCTCGCTGATGCCGGGCTCGGTCTTTATTTTGAAAAAGAATTTCGGGATAAATGGTACACGCTGATTACCGGAACAACACTCAACCTGCGCCTCGATTTTCCACTCTGGGTCAATGAGCCCTGGGAAAATCCTGAAACTGGTGAGAAAGATGACCAGGTTAAGTTACGCTATGTCGTTAGCTTTGAACGAGCGTTTTAATTCGTTTGACATTTAGCCAGGTTTTCAGAATCCCCAGCATCTTAATCGATAACTTCCAAAATAGTCGGTGGCACGTCCACAGGATCGCCGACTATTTTGTATGCATATGCAGTGCGTTGAATCAAATCTTCAGGAATCGGCTGCAAATCTGCAAATAAAGTGCATAAAACATCGCCGTTGCTCACTTGAGCACCGACCTTTTTGTGCAATTTAATTCCCGCCAGCGCATCCACTGCATCCTCTTTTTTCTGACGCCCGGCGCCCAGAAGCATACTGATCTTGCCTAATTCCCGGGCATGTGCCATCGAAACATAACCGCCTTCGGATGCCTTGATATCAATGCTGTATTTCGGCGTTGCATAACGATCCGGGAAATCGACAAGAGACACATCCCCATTTTGGGCTTTGACAATCTCGCGGAATCGCTGCAAAGCTTCACCGGACTGCAATTTTTCCTGCACACGATCTCGCGCATTTTCAAGAGAATCGGCTCGTCCGGTAAGCCACACCATGTAAGCAGCCAATTCGATGGTGACCGCATACAAATCATCCGGCGCCTCGCCGTGCAGCATGCGGATGGCCTCCTCCGCTTCGAACCAATTGCCGATCGCGTTGCCCAGTGGTTGATCCATTTGTGTGAGCAGTGCAACAGTTTTCAGATTAAATTGTCCCGCTGTCTGCACCAATGCTTCAGCCAGCTCGCGCGCTTTTTCTTTTGTTTGGAAAATGGCGCCATTTCCGGCTTTGACATCCAATACGAGAACATCCAGATTTTCAGCGAGTTTCTTGCTGAGAATACTGCCACAAATCAACGGAATACTGTTGACCGTGGCGGTGGCATCGCGCAGGGCATACATTTTTTTATCTGCCGGGCATATTTCGGGCGTCTGGCCGATCAATCCAAAATTATATTTTTCCAGCAAAGTATAAAATGCATCCAGGGGTATTTGTGTATTAAATCCGGGAATCGAATCTAATTTATCCAGAGTTCCGCACGTGTGCCCGAG
>QQUM01000499.1 GCA_008501545.1 Calditrichota bacterium | reverse complement strand
GCGATTTCGCATTTATACGCGCCGACCTTTTCGACATCTGGCGGCAGGCTGCAGAAGTGAACTGGCAGGTAGACCGGCCCTATTTGCTTTATCCGAATCCATGGCCAAAGAAAAAACATCTCATGCGACGGTATCATGGGCACCCCGCCTTTCCATCTCTTCTCCAGTTGGGAACATATTTTGAACTGCGCAGCAACTGGATTATTTACGTAAAAGAATTCCAACAGGCCGTTGCCCATGTGCTTGCAATCGATGAACAAATTACCCCGATTAGTCCGACTGTGTATTTCTCGAATTTTGAAAAAAAATATCACAGCAGTGGCCAACAGCTCTTCAAATTTTGTTTTTCCCGTCACACCTATTAAGTGCGCGTTGCATTACCTTTCCCTGATTAATTTTTGATGACAGCCGCCGATACCTTGTTAGGTATGTCCAGTGTCAGATGTACGCATTCGATATGGTAAAATTTTACCTGGTATCAAGCTCTCTCATGCTAATCAGATGTAATTATTCCATTTTAGATAAATCACACAACTTAATTACACTAAACATATTTTTCGCAGGAGAACTGTTATGATCGATGTAGCGGACAAAAGAGAATTCACACGCGTTCAAATCCACATCGAGGTTGAAACCGACGACGACCACATAAAAACCATGCATGGTGAAACCAACAATCTCAGTATGGGAGGCTTTTTTGTTGAGACGAGAGACAAAATGGAGATTGGCTATGAGGGAAAGATGGAGCTCTTTCTCGACGGTGGTTTCGAACGGGTGCCAATCGAAGTGCATGGCAAAGTTGTGCGTGCTAACAAGGAAGGCTATGGCGTAGAAATAGTCAAAGTTTATGGTGTTGATAGCTACAGCCATCTGAAAAATCTGGTCATGTACAATGCACCGGATTTTAGTAAAATTCAGGCGGAATTCGATAAGCATTGCGGCATCCGGCCCATCGAAACACGGGGACAAATCACCGTCATCGATTGAATTGTGTTCGGCAACAGATGGTGTGCTTCACAACAAGCGTACCATCCGTTGCCCTGACAAATCCAGGTAATTTCTTCTTCTCTCCCCTTTTGGCTACATTTAATGCCAATTCCCGCAGTTGCTCCTTGCAATATTCCAACAACAGACCTAAATTATTTGCTCTATACTTTTTAGATCATACACGACGTGTGGTATGGGACTATTTCATAATCAAATTTTTCGAACAACACATGCGGACAATCAATCCAAAAGAAATAATTTCGAAATACTACGCTCCCTACACCGAAGCCATGGAAATTTTGTTGACCCATTCTGAGGTTGTGGCAGAAAAAGCAAAAAAAGTAGCGATGCGTCTCCCGGAGTTAAATCCGGACATAGATTTTATTGTACAGGCAGCATGGTTGCACGATATTGGTATATTTCAAACGAATGCACCGGGCATCGGTTGTACTGGAAGTGAACCTTATTTGTGCCATGGTGTACTCGGTCGTAAAATTCTCGAAGATGAAGGTCTGCCGCTTCACGCGCTTGTGTGCGAGCGCCATGTCGGAACCGGTCTCTCAAAAGCGCTAATAGAAAAACAAAATCTGCCTCTCCCCCGTCGCGATATGGTGCCGGTCACGCTGGAAGAAAAAATAATTTGTTTCGCGGATAAATTTTTCTCCAAAAACAAAAAACGCTTGCGGCAGGAAAAATCAATAGACCGTATTCAAAAAAGCCTGCAGAAACACGGGGATGCGGTGGCCAGTCAGTTCGACAAATGGCTTATTGAATTTAAAGAGACAGGAAACAACACTGACAGTCTTTAAGACTCTGGGAACGATTACAGCAAAGGAACAATGGCATGCAAAACAATGCTTTACTCATCGTGGATGACGAACGGAAAATGGCTGTCGTCCTTGAAGCAGCCTTCACCGAAGATGGCTTCGATGTGGAAATCGCCGGTGGTGGCGAAGACGCTCTCGCCAAATTTCGTCAGAATCCGGTTCCGCTTGTTATCACCGATTTAAAAATGCCGGACATGTCGGGCATTGATTTGCTCTCCAAAATCAAAAAACTCAGCCCGGACACAGAAGTGATCCTGATGACAGCCTATGCCACTGCGCAGACCGCAGTAGAAGCGATGAAACGTGGCGCTTTTGATTATGTTATCAAACCCTTCTCTCTGGATGAACTCAAGACCAAAGCCAATCACGTTTTTGAGAAAAAGAGGCTTGAGAACAAAACCCGTGAGCTCGAAATTGAGCTAAAGCAGCGTGGTTCGCTGGATAATATCATCGGGCATAGCGGTGTAATTCAAAATGTCTATAAGATGATTCAAAAGGTGGCTCCAAAAGATGCAACTGTGTTGATCCTGGGTGAAAGCGGGACGGGCAAAGAGCTGGTTGCCCGCGCGATTCACAATCTCAGCCCGCGAAAAGATGCGCCTTTCTTGGCGATTAACTGCGCGGCTTTCCCGGAAAATTTACTGGAAAGCGAACTCTTCGGCTATGAAAAAGGCGCTTTTACCGGCGCAGACCGGCGCAAGCTGGGGCATTTCGAAACCGCCGGTGAAGGCACCATTTTTCTCGACGAAATCGGTGAAGTCAGCCCGACCATGCAGGTGAAACTGCTGCGTGTTCTGCAAAGCAAACAGGTTATGCGCCTCGGCGGCACAGAATCCCTGTCGGTAAAAGCAAGGGTGCTCACCGCAACCAACCGCAACCTCGACGAGATGATCAAAGACGGCAGTTTTCGTGAAGACCTGTATTACCGCATCAACGTGTTTCCCATCGTCGTGCCGCCTTTGCGAAAACGGGCGGAAGATATTCCCGATCTGGTCAGCCATTTTCTCGAAAAATATGGCGACGGCACGCAAATTAATAATGAAGCCATGCAGCGATTGCAGCAATATGACTGGCCGGGCAATGTGCGCGAACTGGAAAATGTCATCGAGCGCTCGCTGATCATGGCCGGTGATGCAACAATTTCTGTTGGAGATCTGCCATCTTACCTGCAAAACGAACGCGAGACACCGACTCTATTTGATATTCCCGAAGAAGGTATTGTACTGGAAGACCTGGAGAAAAAACTCATTGAACGCGCCATCGAAAAAGCCGAGGGCAACAAAAGCAAAGCAGCCAAGCTGCTCGGCATCACCCGCCGTAAACTCTATTCGATG
>QQUM01000790.1 GCA_008501545.1 Calditrichota bacterium | reverse complement strand
TCCGGGAATTTTAATTCGCTTGACAGGGGGTCAAGCAATATTTATATTAACCTGTTGTCGCCTATTTAAACGGAGGAATATAGAGTTATGTCGGTGAAAAAACGCATTCACTCCATCCTGTTTATTGCAGGATTTATTTACCTAACAACATGTTTTTCAATTGCACATGCCATTGAAAACGGCAAGACTGTAAAAGCCCAGGTCCAGGTTGTGCTCGACAAACTTCCGATCGAAAAACAGGAAGAATTGAAAGATTTCGAAAAAATGGTTGATCGTTACATGAATGATTATGAATGGGTCGAAGAAGATGATGTCCCCCCAATCGAAATCAGTGTACAAATATATTTAGAAAAACAGCCTACCAGCATTGAGGAACGTTACACCTGCACAATTCTTGTAACCGGCACAGATATACGATATTACGACAAACGCGCTGTTTTTCCGTTCCAGCCTGGTGATCAAATTGAACACGGTGGAACATTTCACCCCTTATCCGGCTTAATTGATTTTTACGTTTACCTTGCGATAGCGAATGAAATCGACAAGTTGGGATACCTCGAAGGAACAAAATATTTCGACATGGCGAAGGCTGTAATGGAGCAAGGCAAGTTTACGCGTTATAACACAGGTTGGGATCGCCGGGACGATTTAATTCAACAGATTTACAGTGAAAACTATAAAAAATTTCGCGAAATGAAAGACTATTTTTTCTACGCCACTTCCATTTTACCAGAGGACAAAAAGGAAGCGCGAAAATACATGGCAAAAGCCATCGAGATGCTGCAAGCCGTTATGGACAAAGAGCATGATCTCGAAGCGGGGAAAAAATTTATTGACGCGCATCACATGACCGTCATTAATTTATTCAAAGATACCGCGAACACAAAGCCGATCAAAACATTGCAATACCTGGATTTTGACAGGTCAAAATTATACGATGAATATCTCTATTAAAGAGAAAGCTAAAGGCGATCTGCTCAGGTCGCCTTTTTTTATTCCCCGCTGTTCGAAAGCCGTTCGAGCTCCCTCGAAAGGGCTGCCCGCCCCGAATAAGTGAAAATATCCGCTGAATAACCTGGATTGAGCATTTGTACATAACGTAAACTCTCTGCAAAATTTCCAACGAGAAAATAATCCGCAGCCAATATGAGTTGAAGAGATCGTTTATCCAGGCTGGTCCCATTCTCAAAGATCCAATCAGCGTCAAATTGAAGTGCCGACAGGGCATTGTTAATCGATTTTTCTGATTGATGCAACAAATGTAACGTGAACGCCCACCCGGCATAGAAATCGGCGTCAGGATCAGATTTTTCTGCCCCAAGGCTGAATTGGTCATCTGCACTTGTCAGGCTATCCTGCATCAACAATGCCCATCCTATTCCACCATACGCTGCTGCATTACCGGGATTCACGCCGGCGGCTTCCTGGAATTGTATTTTCGCACTGTTGTAATTTTTCTCAGCAAAGTCCTGCCATCCCTGCATAACGAGAGCATCATATTCTTCCTGACTGGGTGGTGTCTCAGTTGTGCTTTTTCCACAAGCAAAAAAAATTGTTACCACAACGACGAAATATATCAACCAACTGAAGATGTTCTTTACCAATTTCAACTCCAATAATTCATCTGTCATCATTCTATTACAAAGAGAACAAACACCGGGCATACGTTCAATTGCTTCTTCAATTATTTACTTTTAAAACTGTGCTCGTCTTATTGTAAATATCACTCAAATGGGTGAACGGTCCCAACCTGCAAATCAAATTCATCTAATTAAATGGAAATTTCTCCTGCGTATCTTCGATAGATAAAGTTTTATACTTTCCATTTAGCCAGTTCTTTAAGTCTGAACAATACCATTTTGAAAACCTTCTATCCGATGGCCCACCCGCAAGATTGCTATGTATTTCATCCGTGGCAAGATCACTCGCCATACGCAGCGAGGGTAAAAATGTCGTTATACGCCCGGCGCTCCGGTAAATCTGTCCCTGACTGATCGTTGCCCGGCTTCCTATCGCAGCGACCGGTCCACGGTCAAATCCGAGAAATCCTGGTAACTTGCCACCGAAAAGCATATGGGACAGCGTAATTTTTCTTACTTCGCCCCAGGAGTTCGGTTCCACCTGCAATGCTTTTTCCGCAACCGAACGGTAAATTTCTTCACGACTTCGATCACAAAACCATCGTGATTTTTCGGCCAATAAAATGCGATCAAAGTTTTCATAAAAATCATTAAATAGACCAGTTTCATTCTGCAAGTATGCAACGATTTCACTTCCCATGCCATCTTCACCAAATACTTCCGCGTACAATGCCTTGTAAAATTCCTCAAAAAGAAAAGCACCTTTTGAGTCTAATTCATACGTCAAATCCCAGTCATGAAGCAAACGCCCCTGCGGTGTATCCGGAAGCAGCGGACGTAGAATCTGCATGAAATATTCCGCCTGCAAAGAATAAACATCGTAGTGCATTTCGCACATTTCTTCAACAGTGGCGGCTTTCTTGTCCTTGAGCAGCCAACAAATTCGATCATAGCGGTACGGGCCCATTGGCATGTTAATGGGTCTTGCAGTGCTCAGATCATTAAAATTGTTGTTCGCCGTCACCAAAATACCGGACTCCGGATTGATAGCCCGCGGCATTTCTTCAACTCGATAAAATCCCTGCCAGTCGTTTTCGGCTTTCCAGCCTGGCAATGGCACAAATCCGCTTACACCTTCCCGACGCTTCGGTGCCAGTCCGGACATTTGAAAGCCGATATTGCCTTTCTGATCCGCGAAAAGAAAACTCCAGCCGGTTTCGATTTTCCCGAATGTTTGCATGCCTTCTTCAACGGTTTGGTCTTCATAAATTTTTAGTATGGATGCGAGCGATTGCGCGCCGGAATCTGCGGCGGCCCAGCGCGTCGTCAACAAATGGCATTCAGGCAATGGATTTCCTTCCAAAACACCATGATCATTTTCGTAGAATGCAATTTCAACCGGCGCATTTTTCTTGCGCTTGATCGTTTCTCTGCGGACCGTAAAAGCATGCCATTGGTCGTCATCCGCCCGGTAGTATTTTCCCCCTTTGCACTTTTCAACCCACGAATCGACGGAATCTATAAAAGCATACGTCGCTGCCCAGGCAAGGTCTGGCGTACGGCCGCGTAACACA
>QQUM01000556.1 GCA_008501545.1 Calditrichota bacterium | reverse complement strand
TTCCGAATTCGCAATTTGTCCGCCATCCCAATTTATCCACTTGATATAGGTGTCCACATCGGCTTTTTCACCATCGGTGCGAGCATAGAATTGGGCTTTTTTGAAAAGTGCAATTGCAGCGTTCGCCTGTTGCATTCTTGCCGTCATATCGCCTTGCATGTAGGCATAAAAGAAAAGCTTCGAAGTGTCCGATGGCGCTTCAAACGCTGTTTTCTTCAATACATATTCAGCTTTCAGATATTGTTGTGCAGCGTCTTCCCATCGTTGCATGGCCATATAATTTTCAGCGAGTGATCGATAGAGTTCAGGCTCACCTTTTTCTATACGAACGAGTCGTTCAAGAATTTCGACAGCCCGCCGGTAATTGCTTTCCTGACCAAAAATATGCTGCAGGTTGTAGTAGGTCACCGCAAGAAGCATGCGCACGTTTTTATCAAATGGGTTCAAGCGAACAGCTTGTTCCAAATGCTGTTTTGCAGACAAACAAGCCGTTCGTGCATTTTCAGCCATTTGGTTTCGTTCCCCATTGGCCGTGATTTGCTTCCATCGTTCCAGTGCTTTCGCACCACTGGCAAACTCACGGTCAAACTGCGCTTTTTCATTTTTTGACAAGTCTTTCGGTTTATCCCCGTTTTCGAGGAACGACCAAAATTCATCTACTTTTTTCGATTGCTTTTTGGCGACAGCATGATGCTTTTCAGCCTCATTTTCGCGACGTTTTGAAACGAAGTTGGCATCCGCCACTTTGCCGGATTCCCAGACTGTTGTGCTGTCGAGACCCGGAGGAAGTCGTCTTTTTCTGTTCGCCATTTTTCCGCCAGATGAGGCGCATCCGGCGATCATTGCAAAGACCAGTGCCCATGCAATCAACATTATGACCCGGTATTCCTTTACCATCACATACTCCTTAGCTTTCTAGTATTCCGTTATCCCAATTATTTATCCACACTTTGCCACCATGACCAAAAAATACCGTAAAACTCAGTTGCTTTGTTCCCCGGAGCTTTCCGCGCGCTAATTAATGACTGGATGGCAGCGCCTTTGCGCAATACATCGCCGGTCGTCAGATAGTTACTCTGTTCGGTCAGGCCCTGATCTTTCAGTAAAATAAACGTGTTTCTTTCGACGAGACACACCCGCAGCTGCAATTCCTTCTCATTGCAGGAGATATAAAATGTATAACGTTTGCCGCCCATTGTGAAATTGACAGCTGACGATAAGTCACCGCGCTGATGGCTCATTTCATAGGCAACAAGCTTCGGGATGGTTCCGGGGTGCTGTTTCATCCACTGGATCAATGCATGCAAATCGATGGAACCGCCATCCGTATCACCGCTGCCTGTTGAAGGCAATGAAATCGATGCACCTGCCGCGCCGGTTCCGGCCACACGTGTCGTTCTCGTCGATGCCCGCCCCGCAACAGAGACACCGTGATCCGTCCCGGTCGTCGAGCCCCGACTGACAGAACCGGACGAGACCGCCTGGCCCTGTGAAGATCCGGATGCCGCCCGCCGGCCGCTTGGCCGGTTGGACGGTGTCGAACTGTACGATATATTAAAATCTGCCTTTTGCACATTTTTACTGGAGCGCAGATTGGAAGATTTTATTCCGGGATTGGGCATGACATTCGCTGTTTGTACGGTACGCCGCGTCGCTGACTTCTTCTTGATTAAATCTTTTGTATTCAATCCTTTGAGCAATTCACGGACATCCGGTGCTTTGACCAATGGTTTGCTCTCCGGTTTTGGTGTCGGATCTACCTTTGCTTTCGGATTGTCCGGCATTTTTTTCGCAATTGCGGATAACTTGCGATTTGGTGATTTTGCTTTTGGTTTAAAGCTCAATTTCATCAATTCGCGCACTTCCATTTTCTTGCGAAGTTCCAGCTCTTCCATTGCTTTTTCATAGCCGAAGAGGTGGAGTAATATGAATAAAAGCAGGAGAATTCCTGACGCTATATACATCGATAGCGGCAGCAGATTATCCCGATTTCGTATGTATTCAGTTAATGCGGTCATAATCAAAATTCTTCTCTATTTGGTTGCGTTGACAAATATCCAAAACATCGACAAGATTTTGCATGATGCTGGATTTATGTGGCTCAATACTAACAATCAATTTCGTTCTGCTTCGCAGCAGGTTCGATTTTGTGCCTTGTAAATACTGCTCCAGTTCCGGTGTCGAACGGAGACGGCGTTTTTTTCCCTGCATAACATAATCAAAATGACTCTTGTAGACATGAACGGTTGCTGTCGCCGTTTTATCTGTTTTTGGTTCCGCTTTTCCGGCTGAAGGCAGATCGATGTACTCTGTCTTCAAGCGACTAATCGCGATAAATCCAAGTAAAATTATCAATGCGACATCGATGAGTCGCATCATCATGGTCTTGTTTCCCATATCCTGACCTCCTAAAATTGGCGTATTTTAACAACGTCCAGCCCTTTGGGGACATTGAGTTCACGGCAAACTTTCGCCACAGCGAGCGTTTTGCGTGACGGTGCATCCCACGAAGCACGAATACGAACACCAAGTTTCTTTTCATCTTTTTTCGCACGTTTCATTTCACTGACCAGAAAGCTTTTGACATCATTTGGTGTTCTCAAAATCATATCACCACCATTTGCGCTGTAAACGCCATTGCTTCTCACATTAATAATCGTGACATAGGCACCCTCCGGCGCCTTTTCTTCCGCTTCCGTGCTCTGTGATGGTTCGAGAGCTTCCGCCTTGCTGATTTGTGAAACGGCGATGAAGCCAAACAGCAAGATGAAAACAACATCGATCATACGAATCATCAGGTTCCCGTTTCCCATAATTCATTCTTCCTTTTTTGTTAACGAAAACTCTGACAGGATTTTAACCCTGTCAGAGTTCTATTTTTTTACTTCATCAACGTGACTTTTTGATTTCGAAAATATTGCTTTCCGTCGACAGTTCGGGCAGAGATTTGCCAGAAGTACACACCACTGGCAACAGCATTTCCAGCTGTATCTCTGCCGTTCCAAAGCCAATGAAAGGCACCTGCCTGCGTAATGGATTCTGCATGTCTGCGCACTATCTGGCCGTTGGTATTCACGATTGTAAAAACCACGTCCCCGGCCGCAGGCATCGTGTAGCGCACTTGTGTTTCCGGATTAAACGGATTCGGATATGCAGC
>QQUM01000523.1 GCA_008501545.1 Calditrichota bacterium | reverse complement strand
CGCCTCGAAAGTGGCCGTTATCCACATCTGCCTGCAAATCGAGCAATCGGTGATATCGCTGATTCCCGGCAATTCATCAAGACGTTCAATATCGTAGCTGAGTTTTGTAGCCGTGACGTCTTTTTCCACTTCATCCGGTCTGTAGGCTACGACATTAACTTCCTGCATTTCAAGGGCGGACACTTCCAACTGAAAATCAATTCGCACCGTTTTGTCGATCCAGACGACGACCTCAGTTTGGATTTCGGTTTTGTAGCCAATAAACGATGCGCGAACATCGTATTTCCCTGGGGGAATATTAACGATGTAAAAGTCCCCTTCCAGATTTGTGGCAGATCCCATGCTTGTCCCAACAATGACTACGTTGGCGCCAGGCAATGGCTCCCCTGATTCTTTGTCGATCACACGGCCTGAAATCTTGCCTGTTTCGCCCGCTTGCATTGCAAGTGGAACAAGAAAGAGTGTCAAGAGAACAAACCATTTGGATGGTATTTTTAGTAACATGATAATTCATCCACCTTGTTTAAAGTGAGTAGATTATTCTTCCAAAAAATCTTCTCTTTGCGGAGAAAACGTATCGATCAAAACACCTGCTTCCAGGCAGACAGCACCATGCTCAACATTTGATGGAATCACAAATGCATCGCCTGTTTGCAGGACTTGTTTGTTGCCGTCAATTTCAACTTCAAATGCACCGCTGACCACATATGAAACCTGCTGATGGTGATGAGCATGCTTGTAACCGATGGCTCCTTTCTCAAAGTTGACTTTGACCAGCATCAACTCTGAATCATAACCCATTATCTGCCGTGTCATTCCCGGCGCAACAGTCTCCAACGGTATTTCTGTTTTTTTTACAAAAGCCATTTTGATATCTCCCTTTTATTTTTCTACGACAGTTTAATTCATCATAGTTTAAATCGAGCAATCCCGGGCACCCTGAGTAGTCTCACCGATTTTGGGTGAGACGTATCGCAGGATGCATGATTTCCTCGACACCCGCACTCCTCGATACATCCCGCGAAAAGCAGGCGGGATACTCGGGATGCTACTTGCTACTTACTGTCAACCGGCAATAATTTCCCACCGAGGACAAAAACTGCCAGCACACCCAAAGGCACAAACAAGGCAATAATAATAAAGGCTGGCGTAAACGATGCGCGGGTAATTACGGGCACCAAAAAATTCAGAACAATAACAGAAAATACACCTACCGTTCCTCCCATCCCTGCCAGACTACCAACAGAGGAACCTTTGAATATATCGCTTGGAATAGTTTGCACATTGCCAATGGAAAATTGAAATCCAAAAAGTACAATAGCGACGATTGCGACAAATTTTTCGGGTGTGTCAGCATAAAATATTGTAGTAACCATACCGAGGAACATAAGTGTCGAACCAATTGTAATCGCGGTTTTCCTTGCTTTGCCAATGACCATTCCTTTGTCCAGCAACCTACCGGAATACCATCCACCCGCGACACTGCCAAATGCGGCGCCTACATAAGGCACCCAGGCAAAGGCGCCAATTTCTTTCACGTTAAAGCCGTATGTTGCAGCCAGATAAATGGGCATCCAGCCGACAAACAACCACCAGATCGGCTCATGGAAAAAACGGGCGATCAAAACTGACCAGGATTCTTTATGGGACAAGATTTGCGCAACGCTTAATTTTTCGTCATCCTGTGTTTTTTGCTCGGTTGGTCTGCCTTCCAAAATGTATTTTCTTTCTTCCTCACTTATCCAGGGGTGTTTTTCAGGGGCTGTTTTGTTCAGAATTAACCAGGGAATAATCCAGATAAAACCGAGGGCGCCAAGGGCAAAAAACGTCACTTTCCAGCCGAAAAGGACAAAGAAAATCGCGATTAAAGGCGGTGAGATTACTGAACCAACGGACGCGCCGGCATTAAAAATGCCCTGTGCCACAGCCCGTTCTTTTTGGGGAAACCATTCCGCGTTCGATTTCACAGCACCCGGCCAGTTACCCGCTTCACCCACTGCCAGTATTGCGCGGAAAATGCTGAAACTCAAAACCGAGCGTGCAACCGAATGCAGCATGGTTGCCACACTCCACACAGCGATGGAGAGCACAAACCCAATACGGGTGCCGACGCGGTCAAATATTCGCCCCATTAATGACTGACCGATCGCATAAAAAACCATGAACACATTTAAAATGATCGCGTACTGTTCTTTGGCAACATCCTGTGATGTGTAACCGAGGTCTTTGGCGATGCAATCCCCTTCTGCCCACCACATAACGCCCAGAGCAGAGCGGTCGATGTAATTAATTACCGTGCCAAGAGCAATCAGAGCGATGATCCACCAACGTAATCCGCTAATTTTTTTCATAATTCCTTCCGTCTTTTTTATCTATTCAAATCAACGAAATTATAATTACCAGTCCATTCGTAAGATTTTTCACCAAATGTGACTTTATGTTTCTTGCTCTCATCAGCAGCCTGATTGGTTGTCATTATCTGCCAATGGATATTTTTTCCTCGAATCTCGACAATCGAAACTTCATCATTGCTACCGATGACCTGCACATTTTGCACTGTTGGCCGGGCTTGAACTGATTTCTCAGCGGCCTCATTAAAAAATCCATGTGGCTCGATTACTGAAGCGAAAAGATGGTTTTTTGCTTTTTTGCGAATGACAACCAGCGGCTCTGATTTCAAATTAAAGTTGGGATCATTGGCGCCGGTGCGACCGAAGTACACATCCGTTCCGCTGCCATCCGAGGCGATCAGCGAGTAATAACGGTTTGCATTCAACCAGGTCACGCTGAACGATTTTTCAGGTTTTCCGTGCGCTGTTTGCCAGATGTGCTGATAGCCGTGATCATCGCTGAGCGTTTTTTGGATATTCAAGGCGGCCTGATATTTAAAATTGGTCGTTATAAGTTGGCCATGGAAATGGATGGGGTAATCATAACTGTGTTCATCGGTCGACTCGACTCTGAACAAATCGACAACGATTGGCTGAGTCAGTTTTTCCTGATACACAAGAAAAAGTGTGCGCTGCATCTGTACACCCGGATAGTGTTTTGTAGAGCGCGCGCTCATGACCTGCACATCACCGCCAGCGTGGAAACAGTGACGTTCAGCAGCGACTTTCTCAGCTTCTTTTCGGTTGCCAAAGTTTTGTGATTTCTGATCG
>QQUM01000102.1 GCA_008501545.1 Calditrichota bacterium | reverse complement strand
TGCAGCATTCGATATCGAACCAATCGGTCTGGGTGCGCGGGACACCTTGCGACTGGAAATGAAGTACTGCCTTTATGGCAATGACATCGATGCGACGACGAATCCCATCGAAGCAGGCCTGGGCTGGATCACCAAGCTCACGAAAGGGCCATTCATCGGGTCGGACGTGATTGCGAAAGTGAAAGAAGAAGGACCACAGCGAAAACTGGTCGGACTCGAGCTTGAAGGCCGGAACATTGCCCGGCATGGCTACGCGATATTGCGCGACGATGAAAATATTGGCGTTATTTGCAGTGGCAGCAAATCCATCAGCCTGGATAAATCTATTGCAACGGGTTATGTCGCGACGCCACATGCTGCTGTCGGCAGCGAAGTGCAAATCCAGGTTCGCAACCGCACGGTGCCGGCGAAAGTCGTGAAAACACCGTTTTATCAGAGACCATATTAAAATAAGAAAACACTTAAGAGATCGATGAACAAAAAAAAGACAAAAACACCGGACACTGATTTCAGACAGCAGGAAGAAATTTTTGGCATCCTGCTGATGACACTTGCACTACTGATATTTTTCAGTCTTATTACCTACGATCCCGGGGAGGAGCCGAGTGGATTGAACTTGCTCCCGGTAAAAAATGCCATGGGTGTTGTCGGTGTCTACATATCCTATTATCTGATAAAAATGTTCATTGGTTATTCTTCAATCGTCCTGCCGTT
The DNA here is from genome assembly GCA_008501545.1 of Calditrichota bacterium. GTDB lineage: Bacteria > Zhuqueibacterota > Zhuqueibacteria > Zhuqueibacterales > Geothermadaptataceae > Bioreactorimicrobium. The sequence continues at coordinate 2,450 of QQUM01000102.1, read as the reverse complement.
TGTCCTGTTAGCCTGGGGTTGGAATCGATTTCGTGGAAGTGAAACCACAAAGCTGATACGCATTACCATTTTTGTATTTGTTATTGCCGTGTATATCGCGACAATTCTCGGCATCCCGCAGGCGGCAAATCCGGAGAGTTTTCGTTATGGTTTTGATTTCTCCGGCCTGCTGGGCGGTTTTTTAGCAACCGTCCTGTATAAATTTTTTGGCACAGTCGGCAGTACCATTATCCTTATTTCCATCGCCATGATTTCCATTGTGGCTGCAACGCAAGTCAGTTTTGAACGCATGATAGCCGCTGTTTTTGATACCATCTTTTTCTTTTTTAATTGGTGCAAAAAGCAAATTCAACGCATTAGCATACCCAAGATGCCACATTTTTCCATGCCAAATTCAGGGACTGATGAACCTGCGCAGCCCAAAATTCCGCAGCAGGAAAACCAGATACGGCATTCAGAGAAAATTCCTCTGCAGGAACGCCTGAAAATGCTGGCCCAACGGGAGCAGCAGGAACAAAAACCGGTGCCACCTCAGGTCAATTTTCAGCGACCGATGAGCCTGGATGAACAGCCCGCCGCACCAGATGAAGCAGATTTGTTCGATGAAGAAATTACAGTCACCGAGCGTGAAGACCTCGATGAACCACGCTCCGACAGCGAACTTCCACCGGCACCGGCTCGTGGAGAATACCTTTTCCCCGGTGTCGATTTACTGGATTTTCCTGTTGAGCAATCCATGCCTGTCGCCAAAGAAGAGTTGCTGAGTAATGCGAAGATTCTGGAAGAGCGCCTTGCGGAATTTGGCGTCGAAGGCAATGTTGTTGAGATTAATCCCGGACCGGTTATTACGCGCTACGAAATTGAACCGGCGCCGGGGATAAAAGTATCGAAAATTACCGCGCTGGCCGACGACCTGGCCCTTTCCATGCGTGCAAAACGTATCCGCATTATCGCGCCGATTCCAGGCAAAGCAGCCGTCGGCATCGAGTTGCCGAATCGCCACCCGCAGGTTGTTTACCTGCGCTCGCTGATTGACGACACCCAATTCCGGGATTCGGAATCGCCATTGACGTTGGCATTGGGAAAAACCATCAGCGGCAAACCCTACATCACCGAGCTGGATAAAATGCCGCACATGCTTATTGCAGGTTCCACTGGCTCGGGAAAAAGTATCTGCATCAATGCTATTCTCGCCAGCATTCTCTACAAAGCCCATCCGACAGACGTGCAGTTCGTTTTGATCGATCCCAAGCGGCTCGAGCTGTCGCTGTATGCGCAATTGCATAACCATCATCTCAGTTACCGGGAAGATTTGAACGAGGTGGTTTTCACGACGCCGCAAAATGCGCTCACCGTCCTGCGCAGTCTCGAATATGAAATGGAATTGCGCTACGACTTGCTGGCTTCTGCCGGTGTGCGCAACATCAAAGATTACAACCAGCGCGTCAAAGACGGCCGCATCACCGGAACGGATCAGAATCCGGCGCTGCCGTTACCGCACATTGTGCTGATTATCGATGAGTTGGCCGACCTAATGCTCACCGCAGCCAAGGAAGTGGAAGAGCCCATCGCCCGGCTGACGCAGATGGCGCGTGCAGTTGGCATGCACTTGATCGTCGCGACGCAGCGGCCGTCTGTGGATGTGATTACCGGTGTAATCAAGGCCAACTTCCCGGCGCGCATCGCATTTGCCGTCGCTTCGAAAATTGACTCGCGCACGATTCTCGATATGAATGGCGCGGAAAAATTGCTTGGCAAAGGGGATATGCTGTTCGTGCCACCAGGCAGTCCGGAAGCCATTCGTATTCACGGCGCCTTTGTTTCCACCGACGAAGTGGAGAAAATTTTGGCACACATTCAACTACAGCCGCGATATCCGCGCAAGCTGCTACCGGTGCGGGATGAGGAAATCACCTCTATCGAAGGTGGCGCCAGTATGATCGAAGAGCGGGATGTGCTGTTTAACGAAGCGCTGAAAATCGTTGTGCGCCACCAGCAGGGCTCTATCTCACTGCTGCAGCGCCGTCTCAAAGTCGGCTACGCCCGCGCCGCCCGCATCATCGACGAACTGGAAGCCGCCGGTGTCGTCGGCGCCTTCGATGGCAGCAAAGCCCGCGAAGTGCTGCTTTCTGATGACGATTTGGAGCAATTGGATTGGAATATGATTTAAAAGTTTGTAGTGAAGGCTTTAGCCTTTTTTAAGGCATTTCATACGGCTTAATTCGAGCGGAAAAATGAGTATAGGTCACACAATATGTAAATGTGAACCATCATAAATTCGTAAGATAAATAAATGTGAGAAGAATTTTCAAATTGGAAGTAAGTATCGAGTAAATCCTAAATTCAATAATGTCCTTATCTGGAGGCCATGATGAAATCATCAAAATTTTTTTGGGTATTACTTGGTTGTTCCATAGCATTAACTTCAAGTACTTTCTCAAACCCAACAA
>QQUM01000343.1 GCA_008501545.1 Calditrichota bacterium | reverse complement strand
TCTGTGTGGGACAGTGGCAACGCATAAGATTGTCCGTGTCCTCCGGGTCGCCAGTATAACGTGGCAGTGTATAAATTTTGCGGAAAGCTTGTGATGCGAGCACTGATGTTTCTCAAACCACGTGTAATTGGTAATATATTCTGTGGATCATATGTGATGAAATTGAGCCAATCCAGACTGCGCAGAAGAAGATCATGCCGGACCGCAGAGAATACATGAGATTGCGCGACACTGCTATTGTCGACAGCCTCGAGCCCGAAACCAAGGTAGATGAGTTTATAATTGCCTTCATAATGTATACCAGCACCGGTTCCGTCACCATAAGTGAACATATTTTTTGCTCTGTCTGTTGGATTCAAAACATCCGGACTTTGCAGATCATCAGTGAAATATGGCTGCCAGATTTGAAAACGAATATCAGCGGTGACCGGATCATTTGTTGCGCCGGTCACCTGGAAGTCAGCGCTTCGGTCTGATTTTAGTTGTGCGTGCAAATGCTCAATCAGGAAATCTTTCGATTCGCGCGAAGGGTGGGTTTTTAAATATGAACCGAGATTTTGCACTGCGAGAAACATATTCCCGCCATTATCAAGATATTCTCGAAGAACATTTCGTTGGTTTTTATCCAGAAGATTGGATTTGCCCGGGGAGAGCGCCAAAATGAGCATGGGAAATCTTTTTAATGTTAATGCATCGGGAAAGCCTAACACCGCTGTATCCCATTTTATGTAGGGAATGCGGGCAGTCCGCAGAATATTTTCATAGAACGACGACACATCAGGATATCTCTGCGTAGAGAAAATCTTGTCATGATCCACCAGGATTAATGGCGATTCACCGACCATGAAATACAATTTTTCTGTTTTATAAAAACCGGAGGTTGAAACCATTGTCAGGGTCACGCTGTCGATGCCAGCCTGGGCGTGATGACCGATTTCCAGTATGAACGATAGTTGGCGTGTGGTATCTGCTGGAAAGAGAAATGGTCCGGCTTGCGCTTTCACGATGTCGATGTGGGGATTGCTGCTCGAAATCCTGAAGGTTGTATAGTCGGATGCATCTACGGAAAAATTTTGGATATCTGTGGTGATTTGCAGCAGTTCATCTCTTTCAAAAATCGAATTGCCATTGCCCAATGTTGAATCGCTTATGCCGTGGTCAAATAAAATGAGACGGGCAGGCGCATTCATTTGGGGAACGGATTGAGCACTTAAAGCACGCGCTGCGTTCAACAGACCGTGGCCTAATTTCTTGTCGAATCCGGGATTTCTGAAATCGATCCCATCCGCGGCGGAGAGCAGTTGGCTTTTTATCTGCATTGCAGTCCAGTCGGGATTTTGTGACTTGATCAGAGCGCAGATGCCGGAAACCAACGGTGCTGCGAAGGACGTCCCGCAACCTGCGCCATAGCGATTGCCGGGAATAGTTGAGAGCAGGCAACTTTCCAGCTCGCCACCCGGTGCACAGATATCGACCCAGATACCATAATCGGAATAACTGGTGAGGTTGTTGTTGGCATCGACAGCAGCAATCGCAACTGTTTTATTGTATGCCGCCGGATAGAAAAGTTCCTGCGATGTGTAATTTCCTGCCGCGCAAATGACGATCGCACCCTTGCTGTTGGCATATTCGATTGCTTCGGCACCCATTTTGGTGTATCCGAAACCACCCCAACTGACATTTATGACATCGGCTCCGTTGTTCGCCGCGTATACAATCCCCTGGTAACCGTATGTTATTATATCCGGCACTGCATTGCTGGCACATTTCACGGGCATAAAAGTGCAATTCCAACTCGATCCGGCAATTCCTGTTTCATTGTCAGTGGTCGCACTCGAGAATCCAGCCACGGCAGTGCCGTGCCCCTCCACCGCCGAAATACAAAAAGGATCCGCATCGTTGTTGCCAAAATCCCAGCCGTGGATGTCGTCAACATAGCCGTTGCCGTCATCGTCTACGCCTGCCAATCCTGTTGCTTCGGCTTTATTAACCCACACATTTTTATAGAGATCACTGTGATTGTAATCAACGCCGTTATCAACGATGGCTATCACAATATCACGATTTCCTTTTTGCAGATCCCACCCATCAGGCGCTTTAATCTGCTGTAAAAAATGCTGTTGTGAAAACAATGAATCCGAAGGGATTTCACAGATTCGGTTTTCATACACCGGTTCAGCATATTCGATATCGGAATTTCCACTCAGGGCTTGTATAATCTGGAATGGATTTTCACTTTCGGGAAAATAAATTTTATAGAAACGTTCCAGGTTTTGTTCAGGTACGTCCGTTATGCCGGTATGCGATGGAAACATTCTTTCCAATCGATGGACGCCGAGTGACTGTAGTTTGGCATTTAAATTTTCTGATTGTGTTGCGTTGGTATTTAACTTTGCTGAATAGGCTTTGCGTTTGATTATCACAACGCCTGGCACAATGACCGGCTGCGTAATTTTTGCATTCGCTGGATGGCCCTCGTAATTGGCAGCTTGACCGTGTGCAGGATAAATGTGGAGAATGAGGAAAAGTGATGCCATCAACAGGTTGGACCATCTGGCGTTTATTGCTTTCATTTTTACACACTCCTGATTTTGCGCGCAGGATTGAATACAGGTGCTGGATCGAGGGAGCGGTTCCCAGTACAATATTTACAGGAGTGTTTTAATCAAGGGCTATGCCACAACGTAGATTATAAAATTTTTCGATGTAAATTGTCATAATTTTTAATGACTTATGATAGCAACAGGAATATCGCAGGAGAAAGATGAATCAGTTAAATTTCGAAAATAATTTCGAAATGAATCGAAGATATCTACGACTGATTGCAGAAAATGGGAGATGCAGGAGGAGTTAATTTTTTTTTAGACGAAGGCGCTTGATTTTATACCGCATAACAGCTTCTGAGATATTTAGTTCCTCTGCTGCCGCGCTTTGATTCCAGTTGTGGGTGGTAAGTGTGCGTTGTAGCACGTCGCGCTCGTAGTGAGCTAAAAGTGAAGGCAAATCACCTTTTTCATCAAAATCAGCAGCCTGATTTGGCTTTGGTGTAGCGGTTGTGAGTTCCTGTGGCAGGGATTCAGGCAGAAGTACGGTTTCATCAAAATTCGTCATCACGGCAGCACGTTCAATCACATTTTCCAATTCGCGGATATTGCCCGGCCAGGA
>QQUM01000788.1 GCA_008501545.1 Calditrichota bacterium | reverse complement strand
CTTAAATAAGTTGATACGATCTATTCCGGAAAGAGTCTTACCCTGCGATGGGAGTAGTGAAGCCAGTGATGCCTCGATAATTTCGAGCATAAACTCAATAAATGGAGTCGACTGTCCTGTTTTATCGGATTGCTGAAGCGTGTTATAATAGACTGATTGATTTGTTTTTATCAATGTCTCAACAGGTAGAAACTCAAATACCGGGTATTGATTTTTAAGAAGGACAGTTTGCCATAATCTACCCATTCTGCCGTTGCCATCGAGAAATGGGTGTATAAATTCAAACTCATAATGGAATACACAACTTTTTATCAGAATTATATCTTCATCCTTTTTCACATAATCAAATAAATCAGTCAATAATGGCTTAACCATTTCTCCCGGGGGTGCTAAATGCGCAAGTTGTGAGCCATGCACAATTCCAACCGGCTTCCCACGCAGCTTACCCGGTGACGCCATAAGACCAGACATGAGAATTTTATGTGCGTCGCATAAGGATTTTATACTAAATGGATCGAACTTTTTCAGCTTCTCATAGACTGCGATAGCGTTTCTTACTTCAGTGATATCTTTTAAAGGAGCAACGACATGTTTGTTTTCAAGAAGTGCTGTTATTTGTTCTTCATCCATTGTATTGCCTTCAATCGCAAGGGATGACTGGATTGTTTTTATTCTGTTTTGGCGTCTTAATTCAGGTGATGATTTTTCCAGATGCACTGCATTTATCTCACCTAATTTTTCTGAAATTGAGGTGGCCAGTCGTAAAATCTTTTTTGTAATTTCATATGGTGGTTTCATATCTATAGTCTCATGATAGTATCATACCATGATATAAATTTAACACTTAATTCACGACTTGAAAGCGAATTGATTCTTTTTGAGCATGCGAGTTGATTTTTGTTTGTGAATGCGCAGTGTTTGCAGTAATGGTTAATGAGAGCAAAAGTAGAATGATTTTATGCATTATTTCGCTTCCCCATGAAGTTTTCCAGTGTCGCTCGATCATATTTATTTTCCCCTAAAAACAGGTTTCCTTTTTTCTAAAAACGCAGCCAATGCTTCTTCACGATCTTTTGTGGGAATTGTATTTTTGTAGTGCTCATGTTCCAATTCAAGTCCCTCCGCCAAGGGCAGCTCAACGCCAGCATAGATTGCTTTTTTGGCGGCGCGAACTGCAACCGGGCCGTTTGCAGCGATTCCCTGCGCAATATTTCGTACTGTGCTTTCCAGATTGTGTTCTGTAACGACTTCCTGCACGACGCCCCATTTTAAGGCTTCTGTAGCTGAGAAAATTCGTGCAGTGCTTATCCAGTAAAGTGCAGCCGACGGACCAATCAAGCGTGCCAAACGCTGTGTTCCACCCGCACCGGGAATGATGGCAAGGGCCGTTTCCCGTAATCCCATCTTCGCTGAATCCGTTGCAATTCGAAAATCCGCCGCCAGGGCCAGCTCCAGTCCACCACCAATGGCGGAACCGTGCATCGCTGCGATGACAGGAACTGGAATTTCTGCAATTTTTGTAAAAGTGTGTTGGATTTTTAAAACAATGTCAGCGACCAGGTGAGAAGGGAGGGATTGGCGTTCTTTCAGATCAGCGCCGGCGCAAAAGTGTTTGCACGCCGAGCGCAGTATAACACAGCGAACTTCACTCGCGCGGGCTTTTTCGCTGAGTTTATCTGCTGCTTCCTGCAGTTCATTTACCATCGTCGTGCTCAAAGCGTTTACAGGTGGCCGGTTGAGGTTCAACTCAGCGATGAACTTTTTGGTCTTGATTTCAATCATTTGTTGAAACAGCGTTTATTGTCAAAGTTGCCTGTTGTGATAATTTACTCTGTTAATGGCAGAATGATGTTATACCGAAGCCGTCAATCACGCAATAAGTCCGTCCAGCGAGTCGACTTCAACTTCCATGTAAAGCAATCCCGGACCGTGGGTTTTTCCCTGGGCATCTGTTTTCAAACTTTCAGAACCACCGCCACCGAGTGAGTCGTGCAGGATGAAGTTGAGGGCGCGGATGTTGGGCATTTCGTAGCGATCTACTTCCCCAAAACAAATGCTTGTGAAATGCTTTTTTACCCGTTCCGGAGTGAGTTCTTGCTTGAGGAAAGCATAGCCTTTGTCCGTGTAAGCAGCGATACCTACATTACTGCCATCCCCTTTGTCGCCTGAGCGGGCGTACGCAATTTTGCTTAATTTGATTTTCATGTTTAAACCTCTGGTTTGGGCTGTAGGCTGTAGGAAATGATGAGAAGAGCTGATTTCCTGTAAAAAATAAATTATGGCCACTTTCAAATTCTGCAGCCAACAGCCAACAGCCTAACATCCTACTTATACCGAATCGAATCCAAACCCTGTGGTGGGGGCAACACCCACTGAATCGGTTGAATCGTCCCATCTTTGCGCACGGTACGCTCTACGTTACAAAATTTCAAAACACTGTGTTCGATAAAAATATCGTCTTCGATCGTACAACCGAAAATGCGTGATGTCCCCTTCACGAGTACGTTGTTACCGATGCGGGCCGGATGCTCGTCCGATCCGGTGATGTTAACTCCCGATTCGATGCGGCAATTGTTGCCTATTTCGAGATTGCCTTTGATAATATCACCTTTAAAAATTTCTGTATTTGAACCGATACGCATGATCTGGTGATCGTAGGTGCTGAGATTGACGCCCTGATCAATGGCGACATATTCACCGAGGTAGATGTTGCCCTCCAATGTCGCGCCGCTGTGAAGAACGACACCTTTGTTGAGCTTGACGTTCGGACCGATGTAAACACCTTTGCCAATTTCGATATCCAGGGGACCGGATGTCTTGTCCAATTCGAGAATTTGATCAACGACTTCATCAGCAACAAAAAAATCTTCCCGGTCTGCGATCGTTATTATATCTTTCAGTTTATCGTAAACTGTGTCACGGGCGATGTTTTCCATTTGCTTGAGAACGCTTTTTACGTTGAATCCAAGTACCGAGTTTTCGTCTTCCGTAGCAGCCGCGCCAACCGTTAATCCATCCAGATTAAAAATATTGATAAGGTCTGTGATGTATAATTCACCCTGTACGTTATCCTCTTTAAGCTCGTCAATTTTTTCTAAAAGGGCATTGGTCTTGAAAGCAAAAAGCCCGGTATTGAATTCATTTATCTCAATGAGTTCTTTTTTT
>QQUM01000119.1 GCA_008501545.1 Calditrichota bacterium | reverse complement strand
ACACGCCCGCACCCTTCGATACATCCCGCCCCAAAAGCAGGCGGGACACTCAGGATGCTACTCGGTATATCATCGGTAAAACTATTAAACTAATCAATTTGCCCCCATAAAACTTGCATTATTAAATTTAAAAAATGATGAATAACAACGAAAAAATCATATTCGACCTATGCGGCAACAATTGGCAAATGGAAGGCATTCGCCCTGGTGAAGGGGAGAAAATCGGATTTCATAAGTTGCCGCCCGATATCACCGGCGACGCTTTTAACTGGACGTTCGCCAAAGTACCCGGCGATGTTTACACTGATTTGTGGCGTTCCGGCCGCATTGACGATCCCCACTTTGGTCGCAATAGCATGAAAGCCAAATGGGTTCCGGAACTGGAGTGGTGGTACAAGCGGCAATTCGATGTGCCGCAGGAAATGAAAGGCAAGCGTATTCGCCTGGTTTTCGAGGGTGTTGATTACGCTTGCGATGTGTGGCTCAACGGACAAAAGCTGGGCACGCACGAAGGCATGTTTACCGAGTTCAAATACGATGTCACCGATATCATCAGTTTTGACACTTTGCGTTTTGGCACAAACGTGCTCATGGTGCGTTTGCACCCGGCGCCGCGCCGCTACAGTCAGGTTGCCGGCCGCAAGCCCGCCTGGCACGGCGATTACTGGGTGAGCCTGCCGCCAACCGGCATCTGGCGTCCGGTTTTTCTCGAAGCCATGGGTGAAGTCACCATCGAGGACACCTACGTTAAATCCACTTTAAAAGACGACGTGTCAGCCCTTTTAAATGTGCAATTGGAACTGCTCAACGCTTCGGATCAATCTCGCGAAATTGAAATTGAAGTTGAGATTGCCGGGAAGAATTTTGATTCGGAGCCGCAAACTGTAAATGTCATTCAAACTGTCAATCCGGGTGAAAATCAAATAGAAATTCCTGTTGAAATTGATGATGCAAAATTGTGGTATCCCTGGGATTTAGGCGATCAAAATTTGTACACGGCAAAAGTCACCGTAATCGAAGCAAAGTCAGCGTTTCACGACTGCAAGGAAACCACCTTCGGCATTCGCGAAATCAAAATGGAGATGAATCCTGGTTACACCAAAGAGCAGGTTGAAAATCCATGGACGGTGATGATCAATGGCAAGCGCCACTTCATGCGCTCCGGCACCTGGGGCGGCCCGCCGGATATTTTCTTCGGCCGTGCTTCGGATGAAAAATACCGTGAGTTTATCCGTCTGGCTAAAGAAGCCAATTTAAACAACCTGCGCATTTTCGGCTGGCATCCGGAAGAAATACCGCTTTTTTATGAATTATGCAACGAAGCCGGCATCACTGTTTGGCAGGATATTGTACCGCTGGCCAGCCTGTCGCTACCGGAAGATGAAGAATTCAAGCAGGCTGTTTTCAACGAAGCTATCGCCAATATTAAAAAACAGCGCAACCACCCGTCGCTGGTGCTCATCGAAGGCTCGGAAGAATTGTTTATGACGGCGATCAATCGCCAGCACAATTTGCAATTTGTCAACGAATTGGGCGAAGCGCTCAAGCCCTATACCGATTTGCACTACATCCCATCATCGCCGCTCAGCGATGAAGTTGGCCTGGAATTGGGCTTCAAACCAAACGAAAGTTACCACGCCAACGATCTGTTTTACGGCGAAGGCCAGTTCATGATGGAAACCTATTTTCCTTCCCTGGATTATGCCGTAATACCTGAAATGGCCATTTCGTCCTGCCCCAATGTGGACAGCATTAAAAAATTTATACCGGCTGAAGAACTGTGGCCACCCGGCCCAAGCTGGGGACATCACTGGTGTGATTTCGATGTGTTCCGCACACTGAATTATGAAGTATTGGGCGATCAATCCACTGGCTCGCTGCAAGAGTTTGTTGATGCGACGCAAATAGCGCAAGGCGCCATTTTTCAGTTTGCGCTCGAACATTTTCGCCGTCGCAAGCCCAGAACCAGCGCGGTGTGCATTTGTCACTACATTACATTCGCGCCGGACTTCAAGTGGGGCATTGTCGACTATTACCAGGAAAAGAAGCAATCGTTTGATTATGTGCAAAGAGCGTTTCAACCGCTGCTGGTTTCGCTGCAATTCGATAAACGTCGCTGGTTACCGGGCGAGCAGTTTTCCGGCAAACTTTGGCTCGTGAATGATTTTTACAAATCATTTGAAAACTGCACCGTGCAAATTAAAGTTTACGACAGCCAAAAACAGGAAATAGCAAAGAAATCAATTGAAATCGCGGAGATAGGGGAGGACAGCTCACAGCAATATGGCGAGATTTCATGTGCCGTGCCCGGAAAATCAGGCGAGCGATTTTTCGCAACGCTTTCTCTTGTGGACGCGGCTGTAAACGAACTTTCGACGAACGAATACATGTTTCTCGTGGCGGATCAGGAAAACGCAGCCAAAGAATTGCGGGCCATTGGTGAGGAAGCGTTTGACATCAAACAACGCTATGGCTGGGCGAATTACTACCGTTATTTTAAAGGACTGGGCGCAGAGCCAGGCGTGAAGGAAGCCGATGAGCAAATGCCAATTGCGACCGGATTTGATTCGAATTAATAGAAATAATTATTTTGACTGGATTGTCGGGATTTACAGGATTGGGAAACTGAAAAGGCTGATACTGTAGACCGCAAACTATGGACTCAATGTGTAGAAAAATTTAAATTTCGACATCGTAGCATCCTGAGTGTCCCACCTGCTTTTTGGGTGGGACGTATCGAAGGGTGCGAGCATCGCTCACTTCACCGCACCCTTCGATACGTCGAGCAAAAAACGCTCGCCTACTCAGGATGCTTGTTTTGAGCGACAGTCGAAATACTACCTGCTTGTTTATTTAGTATTTAAAGGAGTGAAGAATGCACAGACTGTTGTACGTGAGCGGACTTTCGGTGATCGTCGCGCTTGGTGGGTTTCTGCTTGGATTTGATTTTTCCGTGATCGCAGGTGTGAACCCGTTTATCAAACCCTATTGGAACCTCTCGGATTTGGAATTGGGCTTTACTGCATCAGTCATCAGTTTCGGCACCGTGTTCGGTACCTTTTCCGCCGGCCCTGCTATTGACAGGTGGGGTCGCAAAAAGATATTGCTCATTTGTGCAATTCTATATGCTATCTCTGCTGTTACTTCCGCAATCGCAACCGACTTTG
>QQUM01000229.1 GCA_008501545.1 Calditrichota bacterium | reverse complement strand
GCGCGGATCCAAGCTTTAAAAGAGTCGTTAAATTCAGCATTGAGGAATCAGACGGTGTAAGCGCTGTCTCCAATTACTTGCGGAAAAAACCTGTGAAGAATTCGGGATAGATGAAAGCAAAATCGAGGTCATCCACAACTTTATCGATGCGCACAGAGGCGATCCGCACACGACGATGTGCAGGAAAAAACAATATGCGCCGGAGAATGAAAAAATTGTTATGCACGCTTCCAACTTCAGGCCGGTGAAGCGGACAACAGATGTTGTTCGCATTTTCCACAAAATTCTTGAGAAAACGCCTGCAAAATTACTGCTCATCGGTGAAGGACCCGATAGAATCCTCGTGCAGCAAGTGATACGTGATCTCGGCATTCAAAACCATGTGACGTTTATGGGACAGGTCGATTACATTGATGATTTGCTGCAATGTGCCGATATTTTTCTTCTCCCATCCGAACAGGAAAGTTTTGGTCTTGCTGCCCTTGAAGCAATGAATTGCAGCGTGCCGGTTATCGGTGCACAAACGGGGGGGATGGGCGAAGTCATCGTGAATGGAGAAACCGGATTCATCTTTCCGGTTGGAGAAATTACCGCCATGGCTGATGCCGCAATCGACCTGTTACGAAACCCGCAAAAGCACAAGCGATTCCGTGAAAATGCCCGGCAGCGTGCAATGAAAACATTTGGAACAGATGTCATCATGCCGAAATGGTTACAATTTTACGAACGAATTCTCCAGAAAAATTAGTTACCTATGTACGCAATTCACTTTTTAAGCATCCTTCTTTTTATCGTTTCAACCCGACTTCTGTCAGCCGAAGCACTGTTTTCGCAGTATTTCCTTGCTTGCGAAAAGGAGATCAAATCTGTTTACGCTGAAGATTTAAACGGAGACCAGCGAAAAGATATTCTTCTTTTTTACATTGATGAGAAGTCGCACCAGCGATGGTTTGCACTGTATTTCCAAAATGAGAACGGATTTGCAGAACAAGCCGTTCAGCGGTTCCCTATTCCACATGATGTGAGTTTGTTCGATTTTGGTGATGTGGCTGATACGCCGGGCATTGAGTTTGTTACCATCAGCGCCGGTACGATTCATTATCACGTGTTAACAGATTCCGGATACATCCGCCAGCCACAGCAATTTAAGGAAAGTGAGTCCATATTCATTTACCCCGACTGGTCACGCATTCGCCGATGGAATTTTGTCAGAGATGTGAACGATGATGGATTGGATGATATTCTCATTCCAAAATTTGACAGAACAACACTCTTATTACAATCCGGTAGTACAAGTACGTGGCAGGAAAATCATCTCAATCTCCTGCCGCAATCCCGTCCCTTTTCCTATTTCGATCCCCGCTTCTCGGTAGGAGACAAGGCCGGCGCGCTGTTCGAAGTGCCATATCTCCTGTTTCAGGATTTTGACAATGACACACTTTCGGATATCATCGCGATTTACAAAGACAGCATCAACGTCTATGTTCAAAACGAAAACCATCATTTTTCGAACGATGCCAGGTATGTTCTTGCTATCAATCATGGTGAAATATGGAGTGGCGCTAAAATTATGCGCACCCACCTCGACGACAAAAACGAACGCCAATTTCTCATGCGTTTAATCGACATTGATGGTGACGGCGTATTGGATATCGTATCCTCTTTTATTTCAACCAAGCACAGCCTGATAAATCCGGAGACGTACACCAGTGTATTCTTAGGCAGGAAATCCCAAAAAAGTGAGTATACATTCTCCACCGATGCGGATTTTGTGATCGAGCCGGATGGTACGCAAATGGTCATCGATATCTTCGATTTCAACAAGGATGGTAACCAGGATTTTCTCATTCCAACGATTAAAATCGGCGTCACCAGTATCATAAAAATGCTGTTAACACGGTCAATAAATTTTGATGCCCATCTTTTCCTCATGCACGAAAATCAACGGTTTACCAAAGAAGCACAACGTAAAATCAGTATGAACGTGCGATTCTCGTTTCGAGGGGGCGCTGCTTCACCAATTTATGAAATCGCTGATTTTAATAATGACGGATTGTTAGATATTCTCGCCAGCGCAGATGAAGAAATGCTGATGCTTTATTATGGCAATAAAAAAAATTCAATGGACAGCAATCCGGGCGCACACTATAAAATTCTCCTGCCACAAGATGGAACACTTGTTAAAGCGTCGCATCTGAACGCTGACGGAAGGGCGGATATCATCGTTCGGTATGAGCCGGGCAAGCTTGAAATGGCCGGTATGCAAAATGGTATATTTGTTCTATTGGGGAATGCTGACAGGTAAAGAGTTGAAATTTGAGCTGTTCAGGATGACTCTATATCTACTTTGGCTTGTAGCAAAAAAACAGGAACTCCACTAAAAAAATCCAAAGACGACTGTGTCCCGAACGGCTCAAACCAATATTATTTGGGGCAATAAGGCATTACTTTGCCAAGGTTGGCTCGTATGAGTGTCCACCCCAGACCGAGAGTTAGAGATTTGTCTGTGGCCATGAGAAATAAAGCTTCCGGTTTTCCGGGGACAATACTAAGAAACGAATAGCCGTCACTTGTTGTAACCTGCAGCTCCTGAATAGCATTTTGGGTTTTTTTACCAAAATGGGAACCGAGCAGATTTTCAACAGCTTTAACTGTTGGTCCACGAAACAAATCAACCGCTGCTGCTGCAATTGCTTCGAGGTAAGCATCATTAAATCCGCTTAATTTGTGGCTGACACCGAGAACCAGACCGCTTTGCAAATCGAGTACTGCACACCCTTTAATGCCATCATGGCTGCCCAGAATTTCTTTGCAAACGTCATTTAAAGTCACTTCTTTTACCGTGCCTGGTGAATTTTGATCCTTGTCTTTCATGGTCTCCTCAACAATTGGGTTATTTAAAAACAAAACGCTGACATTCGTCATGTCTTTCTTAGATACTTTAAAGTGAAGAAATTGCGGAAAATCTCGCAATTCTCTGCGCTAAATATGTAAGCTGCGCCGGGATCACCATAATATAAATTACAGCAATTTCATATAGCACTACCATTTGTAGCTCTCTTTGGCGATCAATCGAAAATAACAAATTTGAACTAACACGCCGCGC
Source organism: Calditrichota bacterium (assembly GCA_008501545.1). Classification (GTDB taxonomy): domain Bacteria; phylum Zhuqueibacterota; class Zhuqueibacteria; order Zhuqueibacterales; family Geothermadaptataceae; genus Bioreactorimicrobium. Next base: position 62 of record QQUM01000229.1, on the reverse strand, counting down.
AAAGTGTATCAGAACAATACAAACAACCAGTGCGCGTCTCTTCCTCGAACAGGCATTCATCT
>QQUM01000211.1 GCA_008501545.1 Calditrichota bacterium | reverse complement strand
GAGCGCGGTCAACATGACAGGTGTCAAACGTGTTGCGCCTGCATCGACAATGGCTTGAATTTTATCGTCGTTGATCTTCATCCTGTCATCGATGTAATCTATCAAAATAATGGCGTTTTTCACCACGATGCCTGCCACAGCGATAATGCCCATTCCCGTCATCATAATCGACAAATCAAGTTAAAAAATGATGAATCCGAGCAACACACCAATGATACTGAAAATGATTTGCGTTGCAATAATCAGCGGTTTTCCGACGGAATTGAACTGGGCAACAAGGATAATCAAAATCAGTGCAACGGCAATAAAGAGCGCTTTGCCCATAAATGCACCCACTTCATTTTGCATTTCCTGCTCACCACCAAATTGCACACTGTATCCAGCCGGGAGATCAAACCGGGGCAACGCCTTGTTGATTTCCGCGATGATTTCGTTGGCATTGTAGCCGGTAATCAAGTTCGAACCCAGGGTGATAACCCGCTCATTGTCAATCCGTTTGATGGAACCATACGAGGTGACAAGCGATAAATCTGCCACAGCGGAAATCGGAATATTGCTCGCTGGTTCACCATTTCGACCGGGAACCGTAACTTCCTGACTCAGTAACACGTCGAGATCATTGCGATGCTTTTCTGTAAGCCGGAGCTGGATCGGGTATTCATCTTCCCCCTCGCGGAATGTTGAAATCTCGCTGCCGTACAAAGCTGTCCGCAACATGCTGCCAAGCTGGGCCGTCGACAAACCAAGTTTTGCAGCCTTGTCACGTTGAATGCTCAGCACGATTTCAGGCTTGCTGGTTTCCATATCCGGCTGCAAATCTTCGATACCCGGAATCTGCAAGTCATCGATATATTTTTTTAAATCTTCAGATATTTTCACCAATTCATCAATATGTTCACCGCTGATTTCAAGAGCGATGGGTTTGCCGGGTGGCGGTCCCATCACATCACGGTCAACTTCGATTTTTGCACCGGCGATCCCATGCACCGCCTCACGAATTTCTTCGAGATAAGCGAGACTCGATTGGCCTTCCCGGTATTTGTACTCTACAAACGTCACTGTGACCTTGGCACGTTTCGCCTGCGTTGCCCGGTCAAAAAGATCGGCACCTGCGTTCACGGCGACATTGGCAACAACCGATTCAATGATCGGGTTGTCATGCCCGATGACTTCAAAAATTTTCTTTTCAACGTATTTCGTCACCCTGTTCGTTTGTTCAACATCAGTGCCTTCCGGCATGGTGATGTAGACGATGACCGTGTTCGGCTCACCGCTCGGCATAAAGACCACTTTCGGTGCGGCAATGCTCATCAAGAAGAAGGTGACAAACAGCAGGGCGACTGTGCCGCCAACAACAAAATAAGGCCGTTTGCCTTTGATCATGAAAGCGAGTTGGCTGCGATACAAATTCATAAACCAGGGCAGTATTTTTTCCTGAAAAAAATCGATGAATTTGACCATGACCGTTTTCAGGAAAATGTAGGCCAGTAATGTAATTGTGATCAGGTTTGCCAGGAGCATCGCGCCAAGAATGTAAAGAACAATCGCGAAGCCAAATACACCACCGATAAGTCGCCAGTTTTTCTTTGTGATCTTACCGTGATCTACCGCAGTTTTATCAGGCTCGTGTTTCATAAAGGAAACCGCAAAAACCGGGTTTATGAAATAAGCCACGATAATCGAAGCGGACAATGTGATGATCAACGTGATTGGCATGTATGAAATAAATTCACCCATAATTGTGGGCATAAAAATGAGCGGAAAGAATGGCGCCAGCGTTGTCAACGTCCCTGTAAACACCGGCATTGCAACTTCACCAACTGCATTTCGTGTCGATTCTTCGATGTCCTTGCCACCGTCTTCTTTGAAGTGGCGGTAGATGTTTTCGACGACAACAATGGAGTTATCAACCACAATACCCAGCACAAGAATAAAGGCAAAAAGCACGATCATGTTCATCGTAAAATTGATGCTCGGCAGCACGGCGAAGGCAATCAGCATGGACAGCGGAATCGCAACGCCGACGAAGATCGCATCGAGTTCACCCATGAAAAACATGAGCACGATCACCACGACAAGAAAACCGAGAATAATGGTGTTGAACAAATCACTGACCGAGTTGCGGGTTTGGGTGCTCGTATCCCCTGTGATAGAAATCTCCAGATTTTCAGCGGACTTTGCTTGAAAGTCCTGCACCATCAATTTGATTTTATCCACGGATTCAATCAGGTTTTCACCGGTACTTTTAATCACCGCAAGAGAGATCACATCTTCCTGGTTCATTCGTGCGTAGCTCTCGCGATCTTTAAAACCATCCACAACTTCGGCGATGTCTTTGACATAAATGCCTTCTTTCAACATGATGTCAGCAATTTGGTCGACTGTTTCGAACTCGCCAACAACGCGCAGATTTCGCTCAATGCCATCTGCCGGCACCATGCCACCGGAAATCGTCAGGTTCTCGGCCGCAATGGCGCCCTGAATTTGTTGAAATGAAATTCCCGCAGCCTGCATTTTGTAGAGATCAACATTGATTTGAATCTCACGGTCCAACGCACCAACGATATCAACACGGGTGATTTCTGACAAACTTTCAATTTCATCCTGCAGGTCGTCAGCATATTCTTTCAGCTTAACCAGGCCAAGATCACCGGATAAATTGACATATAGAATTGGAATCTCAGAAATATCAATTTGCCGAAGTTCCGGTTCCTGAAAAAGATCCGTTGGCAATTCGGTGCGCGCATCATCCAGGGCTTTTTTCACGTCCAGATAGGCCTGCATTTCGTCAGCGTCCACATCAAACTCTGCTGCGATGAGGGACACATCCTGCATACTTTGGCTGTTGAGATCTTTTATGGCGCTGATCCCTTTGAGCTCTTTTTCGATAGGCCGCGTGATTAAATTTTCAATATCTGCTGGTGACGTGCCCGGCTGGATCGTTGTAATCATAAAAAGTGGAAACACCACGTCTGGAAATTTTTCCTTCGGTGTGGCGATGTATTGCATGATGCCATAAAGCGTGATCAGCACCATGAAGATTTAAACCGTCGTCCGGTTATCAATCGCTTTATTTGAAAGGTTAAATTGTTTCATTTATTCTATCCTTAAAGAATGAAGTGCCAGGCCCTTTGGAAGTGCCTGGCACTTTCAAATTTTCCATTGTTCG
>QQUM01000544.1 GCA_008501545.1 Calditrichota bacterium | reverse complement strand
CGTGGAAAAGTTGGCAGATCATATTACATTGATCAATCCTGCCGAAATCCTGATCTCGGATGAAGAAAAATCTCATATTGATAAACTAGCCGCAAGCCTGAGTGATACTATCATTACCACCCGGGAAGGCTGGATCTTTAGTTATGATTTTGCCTATGAAAAATTGACGCAGCACTTCAGGACGTTAACATTAAAGGGATTTGGTTGTGATGATCTGGAGCCTGGCATTGGTGCTGCCGGGGCAGCACTTTATTATCTTCAGGAAAATCAGAAGAGCGATTTACAGCATATCAACCGGCTGGTTCGTGATGCAGACGATGCATTTGTAGGGATTGACAGGGCATCCCAACGTAATTTAGAGCTTGTGCGTTCACTGCGTGGCAGTCGTGATGGAACATTAATATCAGTGCTCGATCAGACTGCGACACCAATGGGTGCACGTTTACTTTCACACTGGCTGGTGCGACCGTTAAATAAAGTAGCATCAATAAATTACCGTCTTGATGCAGTCGATGAGCTCGTTCGGGATACGAACAAGCAAGAAGAAATTCAGGATTGTTTACGTGGCGTTGGTGACATTGAACGCATTATTACCAAAGTCATTACCTTAAGGGCGAATGCGCGCGATCTTCTTGCCCTAGCTAAATCACTACAAAAAATTGAACCACTGAAACAGCTTCTCCAAGGTGTGGAATCTGAAGCATTGAAAAACAATAACGAGTCGCTTGATCCACTCCCACAACTTATTGAAGAAATAAATCGGGCAATCGCAGATGATCCGCCACTTGCGATTACTGATGGCGGCTTGATTCGAAAAGGCTATTCGGAAGAGCTTGATGAATTGCGTAATATTGCCTATTCAGGCAAAGACTGGATATTGCAGTTGCAACGTTCGGAACGTGAAAAAACCGGAATTCCATCCCTGAAAGTTAGTTTTAACAAAGTATTTGGGTACTACATTGAAGTGACCAAACCAAATTTGCCAAAAGTTCCTGAACACTATATACGCAAGCAGACACTCGTTAATGCCGAGCGCTTTATCACACCGGAACTGAAAGAATATGAAGAACAAATTCTTGGCGCTGAAGAAAAAATTGTATCCATTGAATATGAATTATTCAACGGGTTAAGGCAGCAAGCAGCAGGATATGCTGCTGCGATACAAAAAAATGCTGTTTCAATTGCCGAGATAGATTGTTTTGCCGGCTTTGCCCAACTCGCTGTCAATCAAAACTATTGTAAGCCACGCGTGAATGGTGGCACGGATTTAAAAATTGTGCAAGGTCGTCATCCGGTCATTGAGACATTATTACCATTTGGCGAGAAATTTATTCCCAATGATTCTTTTATCGATTGTAAAAAATCTCAAATTCAGATCATTACCGGTCCCAATATGGCAGGAAAATCGACGTATCTGCGCCAGGTTGCTCTCATCGTACTTATGGCGCAAATCGGTTCATTTGTACCGGCAAAGTCTGTAGAACTCGGCATTGTCGATAAAATTTTTACACGTGTTGGCGCATCAGACAACCTCGCGGCCGGGGAGAGTACATTTCTCGTTGAAATGAATGAAACGGCAAACATTCTGAATAATGCCACACAGCGGTCGATTATTTTGTTGGATGAAAGCGGGCGAGGAACAAGCACATTCGATGGGCTCTCCATTGCCTGGTCAATCGTAGAATACCTGCATGAAAATAAAAATATTGCAGCGAAAACCATGTTTGCGACGCATTATCATGAATTGACGGAACTGGAAATGATTTTTAAACGTGTAAAAAACTTCAACGTCGCTGTAAAAGAATGGGGAGAGCAAATTATCTTTTTAAGGAAAATTGTTGAAGGCGGTACGGATCATTCCTATGGTATACAAGTTGCAAAGCTTGCTGGTATCCCTTCGCGGGTTATTAAGCGGGCACGTGAAGTTTTAAGTAATCTCGAACAAAATGCACTTACGCCCAACCATAAACCAAAAATTGCTGCACAGGACGGGAAAACACAGGATGATATTCAACAGCTCGACTTTTTTTCTGCCATGAATAGCGAAATAATCAACGAATTGCAAATGTTGGATATCGATAACATGACTCCATTGCAGGCATTACAGGCACTTGCAGAATTGAAAAAGAAGACTGAAAACTAAGGCACACAGAAAGTTGAATGCACATTCCCAATAATCAGGAATACCAAATCGGATGAGATTTCCAGATATGACAAAAATTATCAGATATATCAAAAATTTAGGCATAATATTTTTTATAATGAATTTTTCTTTGATCGCCGGAGAAACACGAAAAGCAAAATATGCCGGTGAATTCCTCAGTACAGGAGCAGGTGCCCGTGCCCTGGCACTCGGCGGCGCCTATACAGCGCTTGCGAATGATGTGACTGCTATATATTGGAACCCGGCGGGAATGAATCGACTGAATTACCCACAAGCATCCCTCATGCACTCACAGCGTTTTGCGGGCATCATTAAATATAATTTTGCTGCTTTTTCGATGCCATTTGGCATGGATGCAAGTCTTGGCTTTGGGATAATTCGACTTGGAATCGATGACATAATTCATACAAAATTACCCCGTCCCGACCTTCGCCTTGGCGATATTTATGAAGAAAACGGTCAACAATTTCGCAATACGCCTGTCCAGGATTACAGCTTTTCAAATGCAGAATACGGATTTTTCTTTTCTTACGCGCGCAAGGTGAGTGAGCGTTTATCCTATGGTGCCAGCATCAAAACGTTGTATAAAACTTTTGATGAAAACACCGCATATGGCATTGGATTTGACCTGGCAGCACAATACGTTGTTAACAAGAATTTATTGCTTGGTGCAAATTTGCAAGACATTACCAGCACGATTCTCGCCTGGGATACAGGCACAAAAGAATTGATTGTACCAACATTAAAATTAGGTGCAGCCATCCCATTCCAAATGAAATATCTTCCGGGTAAGTTAATTCCCTTAATCGACATGGATGTGCGATTTGAAGGAAGAGAATTCGCATCTCAAATTGCTGCCGGCGCAATGAGTTTTGATTTTCATATGGGATTGGAATATAATTTTTCCCAGCGAATTGCAGCTCGTCTTGGTTCAGATGTTGGGAATTTTACTGCGGGTGCAGGAATAGATTTTCAAAATTTCATCCTGGATTATGCATTTATGAAC
>QQUM01000632.1 GCA_008501545.1 Calditrichota bacterium | reverse complement strand
ATTTGAAATTGGTTATGATAGGCTTGTATTGGCAACACGTCCAAGCCCAACCATCCCTTCATGGCTAAAAGGTGTAGAATTAGACAATGTATATTATGTCCCCAAGGATAAAGTCTAAATGAAAGGACTTAAAATGTTAAAAATAAATAAAATTCTATATACGACAGATTTTTCGGAATGTGCTAACCAGGCTTTACATCATGCATTGTTCCTTGCTAAAAAGTACCAGGCAAAACTGGATATTCTGCACGCTACTGTGTTCTATGGAAATTATGAGTCGCTCTTTGCATTAGATCACTATCCGGATTGGCAGACTTATTTTGATAGTGTTGAAAAATCGCTTGATTTGATGATCGATAAATCTCTTTTACCTTTTGATACCCAAAACATTAATATTTCAAAAGTACAAAAACGTGGAACCAAACCATCTCATGTTATTTTAGATTATGCCAGGAAAAATGAAATTGATCTTATAGTAATGGGTACGCATGGCCGACCTGGCCTGGAGCACTTTTTTATGGGAAGTGTAGCTGAAAAAGTAGTACGTTCAGCACCGTGCCCAGTTTTAACTTTATGCGGCTACGAAAAAACGACCGTCGAAACGACAAATAAAATTCTGGTTCCGATCGATTTTTCAACACATTCTGAAAATGCACTTTTGCATGCAAAACATATTGCAGAAACATATCAGGCAAAAATAGAACTCCTGCACGTTATTGAAGAAAGGATCCATCCCTCGTTTTACGCGATAGGAGAAACTTCAATAATTAAGTTAATGCCAAAAATTAAAACCAATTCCAAACATAATTTACAAAAAATATTTGATAACATAGGCGGTCCTCCTGTTGACGCAGACATCCATATCACAGAGGGCCGGGCAGCCAACGAGATCATAAAATTTGTGGAAAATCAAAACTGCAATATGGTTGTCATGGCCACGCATGGTCTAACCGGAATTCAACATTTTTTAATGGGAAGCGTCGCAGAAAAAGTAGTAAGAGGTTCCCAATGCCCGGTATTTACTGTTAAGGCGTTTGGAAAATCACTTGTCAAAAAATCTTCTGTCAAACAAGAAATGCTCTTCTGATGAATGATCTTTTTATGTCTGCTTACGACTAACGTCTTGGTCTTTGTTTACCAGAGCGTGGACCTTGTTTTTTCATGAATTCGTCAAATTTTGTTTTTTGCTCATCGTTTAGCAAGGTTTTCACCTGCTTTTCAAATTTTTGTTTCAAAGCATCCATTTTCGTGCGATGATTTCTACGGTCGCCCTTGCTTGATTTCATCAAATCACCGACTTCAGCAAAATGATCAAAAAACAAATCGTTTATTTTTGGCTTTACTTCCTTATTAAGTGAAAGCTCTGTTGCCAATTCATTTACCATTTTTACAATTTGTGTAGAATCTGGCATAGGTGGACGCCCGCGGTCTCGACCGGGTTGAGCGAAAAGACTGCCGGTAAACAGCAGGCATGATAAAACGAAAGAAAGTGTACGCAATTTAATTCTCTTTTGTGTTTTCATTGTTTTCTCCATGTTTAAAGGTGCGACGCACTTCACGACGCAAGTTCCTTGTAACATCAATGATTTGCAAGCCAATTGGAAAGAAGTGGGTCTCACCGGCTAAGTCATAACTACTAAAATTTCTTTTATACTTCTGAAAGCTCACCAGTAAATTCTTCTACAGTGCTAACGCCCATTTCTTCTCCTTGCCGTTCATAGTAGAAAACTTTCAGTACCGCCGAATCCCGTAAGAAGTCAATTTTGTTGACATGAAACCGGTGGATATTTAATCCGGTTCGCTCTCTCAGATCATGCATTAACATGATATGATTTTCAGGTTTTATCAACTCGATCTTTTCAAAAAGAATACTCTTTTGCATTTCCTTTTTCAGAAAGAGATTTGAATCCACAAACCAGGTTATCGCAAGCACGCCAGTGACGATGACTGTGAGTCCCACCGGTGAAGTTTTGATAATCGCGCAGAGCATCGCGATGGCAATGGAAACAAAAAGATAGGTCATTTCTTTTATGGAAATGGACTCCGTGCGATAACGCAACATGGAAAATATGGCAAACAAGCCAAACGTGAGTCCCATGGAAACTTCTACGTTATGTAAAAAATACGTGAGTGCAAAAACAATAAAATTGAACATAAAAAAACTAAATACAAAATCACTGTTTTTATAAGCCGGGTAATAGATAAAGCGCACAAGAATAACAATGGCCGATAGATCCAATACCAGGCGGATGCCAAAATCAACTGTGAAGAGATACATTATATTTAATTCCATTTGTTACAATCCTTTCGTTCAATTAAATGAAGCCCTCGCAGCTTCATCTTGAAACGATTTGTTTTTAATCGTTCAGGTGCTGTCATGCTGCAGCCAATACAGTATTTGCTAATTGAAGAAGTATGCAGGCGGTGGTTATGCATAATATCCAGAAATCGCGAGTAAGCCACCGCTTTTGGTCGTTTTACTTCTGCAATGACCACATTTTTTAAATGCACCTTTTCTCCAGTACCCGGATTCTGAAAGCGCGCGTCAAAGTCGATGGTAACCCGTTCTTCGGATGTTTTGCTGGCAAAAGTAATGCGCTTATAAACCCCAAACAAACTCGGTTGCAAGTGATGAAACTCTGCCGGCAGCCGTTGCTTTAGAAACATATTTTCAGGTAACGGCATTTTTTTATGCAGACCATGCACCGAGATACGTTCCTTTATCGTGCGCTTTTTATTTGATTTGAATTTAACTTCCAGGAAAGCGGTGCCTGTTTCTTTGTAGCGCCGGTGGCGCACCTTGTACCTGTTCAGTTTGCCGTTGTGGTGGTTGTGGTAGAATCTGAAATCAGGTGTATCCCAATAGACATTCTCATAGGTAAAAATCCGGCTGTCTTCAATTTCCAAAACATAGTAATGATTTGTGAGTTGTTGCAAAAGCATTGGCAATAACTTCCCATGAAAGACAAACTTTGTGTCTATTCTATTCATCAGGCCAATATTTTGGATGTCTTTTAAAGAGATTGAATCAAATTGTGGAATCTCTTTGAACATGTTAAAAGACGCAGGATTCGGATTTGTATTATGACCCAAAGAAACAGGCAATGTTTCTTCAGTAAAATAAGCAGCCGGTGTAGTTTCGGTGTTCAGCATGGTATTCATTCTCTATTTATGATATAC
>QQUM01000108.1 GCA_008501545.1 Calditrichota bacterium | reverse complement strand
CAGCCAGATATCGGTATCATCTTCGCCGTTGCGCTGATCAGACCAATTAATGTAAATGGTGCCGCTGTGTTCGCCGCCACTCACATCACACGCCGTCACCGGTAAACCGTTTGCGCGTTGAATTTCAGGAATGCTGTAAGCCCAGCCACCCGGCATTTCCGTGACGAAAATATCCTCTTTTAGCCAGGTATCGCCGCGGTCTAAAGATTTGTCGAACACGATGCCTTCCGGTCCAGCCCAGGAGACATAAATCTCATTGTTGGGTCCAATACACGGAACCGCACCTTCCACCGTGTTATCATCATCGATGCAATCCCCTGCGACCTGATTGATGCGCTTTGCCGAAGACCAGGTCATGCCGCCATCTAAAGATCGCGAGAAAAGAATATTACTGCTGTCACCGGGTTCCAGGCTACCGTAGCGATTAAACTGTGTCCATGTCAAATAGATGGCGTTTTTTTCGAAATCAAATGCAGCCCAATGTTTGTCCTGTGCTTTGGTTCCGTTTAATCCCGTGTAGGTTCCAGGCGACCAGGTCAGCCCCCCATCCGTCGATTTCTGGCAGACGATGCGGTCGATCCAGTTGCCTTGAGGCGGATTGGAAAGATGAAAATAATAAAAATCACCCGTTTTGTCTACTCCCACAACCGGATCACCCCAGACACCGTAATCGGATGTGGCGACGTTTGCGGTCCAGGTAAATCCACCATCGTTGGATGAATAATAATTGTTCAGATTTGCAGCCGCCACGATGCGATTTGTATTATTCGGATCGATCATAATTGATGGCTCGTTTGGGTTGTTGGCTTCGCTGATGAGAATGTTTTTATGTTGGGCTCGCAAGAATCCAGGAACAGCAAAGAATACGAAAATGACTGAGAAACAGAATAATTTCATAATGCGTCCGGAGCATCAGAAGGTTATTGAAAATAAAAAGAGTCGACGGCGCTCTTTGGTAATGATAATGGAACAATGCTTATAAGTATATGATTTCATATTTTCAGATGACATTGCAGGAAATACCTGGAAATTATAATCGTACTGCTCAGCAGATAGTTCCTGCATTTTTATTAAAGGCTCCTTTCGACACGTGCCTGAATGCCTTCACAAAGTTCCTTCGCTTCCGCAAGCATATTGCCTATTTTGGATTTCATCTCAGCAACAAAGGCTTCATCCTTCGTGTGGGGTAAATTAATGCGCACGTTGTGAATCGCACCCTGAATTCCGGCATATGCCATGAGCGCACCAACACCTGCATCACTCATCACAGCTTCGTTGCCAATGTCCACTGCAATTTTACACAAATCCAGCACCGCGCGACAGCGTTCGGCAGTATGCAAGGGCACCTTAGCCGCAGATTTGTATCCATCCTGAATGGCTTTTGCACGAACGGCAAGCTGTTCAGCTGTGTCTTTGGCCATTCGCAAGCCGGCAATCACTTCATTGAATGCTTCGGTATCAGCATCCACAGCACGGATGAGTTCATCTTTCAAGATTTGCGCTCTTTCAGCCGTTTGGCATAATTCATCATAGCGTGTGTCGTATTCGCCTTTGCCAATGGACAAGTTTACGACCATCGAAGCAAGCGCGGATCCCAGTGCGCCCGCAAGTGCTGCGATCGAGCCGCCACCGGGAGCCGGGGTATCGCGGGAGACTTCATCGACAAAATCAGTGACCTTTTTATTAACAAGCACACCCTCCTGTGCCGGCATGCCAATAACTTTTTTGTCGATATCAAAATCGGCTACATCATTTAATCCCATCGCTTGTACAGCTGTGGTCACGACATCTCGGACTGGAAGTCCTGTTGATTTTTGCATACGTTTGAGATAGAATTGACCGGCTTGTTGCATCGCATCATAGGGAACGACACCCACAACTTCAGAACCGGTGATGACAATGCCCCGCTTGACGGCCAGTTCCCGCGCAGCTTCCAGTACATCCTGTGGTGCTGTGATTTTATAATTGGTCAAATTCATCGAAATCTGAGCGCAGTGATAATCGTCCACAACCCAGCCGATGCCTTTTACATGGGTGAACATGCCGTCTTTGTACACTGGCCGCCCGGTTAGATTTTCAGGATCTAGCCCAATAGTCTTGTAACGTTCGTACAAATCCTTGCCATATTTTTCCTGGTAAAATTGTGCTAATTCATCAAATGATCCCGCAACAAAATCGGAATTGCCATCCGGAAAGCTGTTTTCTTCAAAATAAACCACATCACCCTTATAATAAAATGGTTCGATGTTGCCGACACGTTTCCATCGCCCACGCTCACGGATCTCGTAGGCGATTTCATTCGCATAGCGACGGTCGGTTGTGTTGAGATTAATGTTATAAGCGATGAGAAATTCACGGGCGCCGACGGCCGTTGCGCCGGACTTTATATTGAATTGCGCCGGACCAAAATCAGGTTTCCATTCTGGTTTTGCAAGTTTTGCTTTTAGCCCTTCGTATTCTCCTGCACGAACTGTGGCGAGATTTTGTCGTTCAGGCTTGCTTGCCGCATTTTCGTATAAATAAACAGGGATATCAAGTTCATCCCCGATGCGTTTGCCGACAACACGTGCAACCTCTGCACACTCATCCATTGTAGCATTCACGACAGGAATAAAGGGGCAGACATCAGTGGCTCCGAATCGGGCGTGTTCACCTTTATGTTTCGACATATCGATGAGATCGGCAGCCCTTTTTACTGCACGAAATGCCGCTTCTTTAACCGGCCCGGGCTCACCTACAAACGTCACCACGGTTCTGTTTGTACTTTCACCCGGATCGACATCCAAAAGGCGGACTCCCTGTACACTCTCAATGGTATCTGTAATCTGTTTTATGACATTTAAATCCCTGCCTTCAGAAAAATTAGGGACGCATTCGATAATTTTTTTCAACATAATGTCCTCTTCTTAAAAACCAACCATAGCATATTCCAGTGAATTGTTCAGCGTTAAATATAAAGAAGTCCCACACCAGGGAAAAGAAAAAAGTCGAAAGCTTTGCTTTTGTAAACTGTGCAATTCTTGCTATATTCATTCATGCAAAACAATAGCCATTTCATAACATCCAACCAGCCGGATGTGCACGATAAATTGCTGCAAGTTGTACAAAAACACATCGACTCACCCCACAGAAAGCGCCCGGCCCAGCACAGCAGGATTGCATTTGAAAATGCATGCAAAAT
>QQUM01000184.1 GCA_008501545.1 Calditrichota bacterium | reverse complement strand
AAAGAGTAGTCCGCAGTTGAGCACGGCTTCATGCAATCGTGGATTAAATGAGAGCGCCTTGCGAAAACTTTGCAATGCTTCGAATAATCGACCCAGGCACTTGAAGCATATGCCCAGGTTGTTCCAGCCCAATGCATAGCCGGGATTTAACCGCAGGCAATAACGGTAGCATTTCAAGGCATCCTCATATTTCGTCAGGCGTAAAAGTACGTTGCCTTTGTTGTACCATAATCCGAAATGCTCAGGATTTATCTTTTGTGCCCGGTCAAAACTTGTGTAGGCTTCCTGCAAATTTCCCAGTTTACTTTGAACCATACCGAGGAGATACCAGCCATGTGAGTACGTTGGTGCCAATTCAGCTGTTAATTTGAGATATTCACCCGCTTTGTAAAAATAGCCCAAATTTTGGTAAACTTTCGCAAAATAGCAGGCGACCTTTACGTTCGATTCCTGCAAGTGTGTCAAATTGTTGAGTTCCATTAAAGCGAGTTGATAGTCCTTTAAATCCATGCGGGCCAATGCTCTGTTCAGATAGTATTCCCAATAGTCCTTTGCTAGTGTACCGCTGTATTCAAGTACATTTAACGCTGATTTCGGGTTATGCTTTTCCAAATGAATGGCGGCCATGTTGATGCGCGTGCATTCCGTTTCAAAAAGAGTGTAAAGCCTGCGAATCGCCTCTTCTGCACAGGCCAGGTCACGATTCCGTATTGCTTCTTTTGTTTGATGCCAGAATGGAACGGCATCCTGCCATGAATTCTGAAAGTTGTTATCACAAAGCGAGCGAATGAATTTTTCATCAGAGGTTATGAATTGCGCACGCCATCTCAGAGCGATCTGCTCATCATTTTCACGAGTGTGGTGCTCTTTTTTTCTTAATCTGAAATTTTTTAATCCATATTTTTGTGAATCAAAGCTGTGATGTTGGGCAATTTCTGAATCTCTTTCTCTCATTTTTGCAAGCCAAATTTCTGCATTGATAAATTCTGTGAAGACACCCCGATTTTAGGATTACAAGTTAACTATTCAATCGGTTTGAAATCGCTTGTTTTGCAGATTATTAAAAGGAATAAATATTATGCAACTGGCTTGACAATGCAGCAACGAGAATTGCAAAATAAAAAAAAGCTCCTCATCGAGGAGCTTTACCGGGAGGATTCCAATAACGTACAGGATTTGGCTATATGTTATTGGTTAAATAAATCGAATAGTGCCAAAAATGGCATGTGTAACTGACTGAAAAATCAGGTTACTGTCTCTTCCTCCGGGACAGCAAGAATCATAATGACGTAGAGCAGAATGGCGACAAAAAACGCGCTGGCAAAGGCGAAAACGATAAATCCGATGCGAACGAATGAGACATCAACATTAAAATATTGTGCGAGGCCTCCGCAAACACCTGCAATTTTACGTTCGGTAACCGAGCGGGTCAGTTTTTTTCTCCCGTCAGAATCTTCTGCTTTTTGTGGAATCAATTTGGATAAGTCACCTTTGTCATTGTCTTTATTTACCAGCAGATAGATGCCCAATCCAACAAAAACCAGGCTCAGGAGCATGCCGAAATCAAAATGGGAATGGAAGCGAAGGGCATGGAAATTAAACGGGAAATCGATTTCATCTATCAAAAGTAAAAAACCAAAGAAGATGAGTGCGAGACCGCCAATTAAGCCAGCATTCGATGAAGACTTTTCATTTGGTTCCTTCTCCCGCGGTTGTTCATCGGGATTTTCCGGAATGATTATCCAGGCTGCGATATAAGCGATAATTCCAACTCCACCCCAGAAAACTGCCAGCACAAAGATGACACGTACGAGAAATAAATCGATATTAAAATATTCTGCAACGCCACCACAAACACCAGCTATCACCCGGTCGTATTGCGAACGATAAATTTTGCGCTGTTCCGGTGCCTTTTTCGATTCGTCTTTTTGCTCTTCATTGGCAGGATTTTGTTCCTGCTGATCATTCGGTGTATCCTGCGGAGTCTCTTCTTTCTTTTTTGCCATTTTTATTTCCTTTTCTTTGCAGTTAAGATTAGCGTGTATGCATTTTTAATCAACAAAAACGGCAAAGATTTGAAATTGTTTCAGACACAAACGGTAATATCACAACAAAGAAAATGGTGTACCCAGCATCTGAGTATTTTTGTTATTATTGTCCCGGACACGTACATAGAGAATATAATTTCCCTTATCAAGACGGGAGAGATCCAATTGAACGTACGCCACATCGCGAATTTTATTTCCCTCGCGGTGGTCCGGGATTTGTATCAGGGTTTTACCGCTGCCGAAGGGATTGATTTTACTCAGAACTTTCCCAAATCCCTCTTCATTGCCTTCTTTTACAATGTAGTCGATTTGATAATCGGTTTTACCTGTGTCGTTTTTCTCGAGTCCATAAATCTCAAAGTAAACAAACGGCTGACTTTTTTTCGCAAATTGTCGAAATGGGATGGGCTGGATAAAAAGGCCGTTTCTCTCGATGAGCATTTTCGAATTCGCTTCCGTGGAGAAATCTTTAGAAGCAATATTTTCTGCGAATAAAATTGAACTCAGACCGAGACTGTCAGCGGGTCGTTCTAGGTGTTTCATGAACGTTGCTTTTTTTCCCAATTGTTGTGCGGAAGAGTTGAGCACCTCGGAAAAAATATAAAAATCTCCGGGACGAAAATCGAATTTCGCTGCAGCGCAATTTTGTAAATCCGGGCCTTTAGAGTTGACAATAGCCGATTGATTCATCTCGGCAAACACGTTATAAAATGAATCGCTGAGTGCCGTATCAAATTGAATTTTTACACTTTTCTTTTTCGATGAAAATTTCACCTTATCCGTTTCAACGCCATAAGAAGCGATACATGTCTGCTCCTTGGTTCTATTTTCAAAATATGACAAGCTGACAACGAACGGCAACTCCTCCATAATCGTGCTTTCAACCGGCGGGATATCTTTCTGACGTTGCTTCATTTCCTCCGCATATTTTGTCCCAAAATCCATGAGCGTGGTTCGCATTTCAGCTTCCCCCATTTCGTTTGCCTGGGTGCCAAACCTGAAACTGAACGCCATCGATTGAAGGGAAGGAGAAATGGTCCTTCTTCGCTCCAGAATTTTACTCATGGCATTGTACCAATTGTTTAATTCCATGGTTTGCAGACCTTGATCGATCTGGTGCGTAATGTAATATCCCGTTGG
>QQUM01000150.1 GCA_008501545.1 Calditrichota bacterium | reverse complement strand
CTAATGCTTTTGTAAAATAAGTCTGGCATTAATTGCTGGTTTGTAACCGGGCATCTTCCATGATAACTTCATAGAAATAACCTGCCCCGAAATCCTTGTTCACTGTAATTTTGCCGGTCAACGTAACGACGTCACCAACTTTCATTATCTCGTTTGTTGTTGCAGCAAGATCGAATTTCTCTCCATCCTGTGGATCATTCTGGATGTGCAAAAAGTTTTTGTTCATAATCCCGGTCAGAAATTTTGTGACTTTTCCGGAAATGGTTACCTGCTTGTTGGCGTATTTCGCACTGTTGTTGAAAAGCTCTGCGAGTGTAATCGCACCACTCACTGTTTCAACTTCGTTCGGATTTTTCATCATCATGCCGCCACTCTTTGCATGCGGAGATTGCATGGCCATGCCTTGTTCAGCTTTTCCTTTAGCAAGAGGTTTGCTGCTCACAGTTTCAACAAAGAAAATTCTATCGAACGTGCGGTCCAGTTCTTTACTGTGGAAACCACGCATTTCCAGGCCGGAAGGATGATACACGTTGTCTCCAACGGCAACTTCTGTTTTCGCACAGGCCAACCAGTAACTTCCAGCCTGTCCTGTTACTTTTGCATAGGTATATTTGGTTCCCTGAATGACTTCTTCGACAAGAATCTGTCCGGTATCTGCTGGTTTTGTAGCAGGAATTTCGTCAGATGTGTTTTGGTTGCACGCGCCAAAAGCGAGCAAAAGTGAGAATATGCTCAATAATAATGTGAATTTTTTCATCATAATATTCCTCTGTATTTAATTTAAATTTAATCATGCGTTAATATAAAAAAATATTTTTATACAGCGACTCTTTTTATATAAATTATCATTTAGTTTTATGCCTGGAGCAATTTTATTCAGTTGATTTGTATCCATTTTGACGATTTACCGTGGTGTCAAGTTGATAAATTAAAATTTACCGGTGAATAACCAGTCCAGCCTTCACGAGCGTGTCATTCTCATTCCTCGAATAAGCCATGCGGCCATTAATGAAAACATACTCTGGTCCCGACACGTCGATTTTTTTCTTTTTCTCTTGTAATTTGAAGACAACAAGATCTGCGGTATCATTAATCCGAATTCGCCCACGACCCAGAATTCCTTTTTTTAATACATGTTTTGCGCTCTTTGTCGTATCGTACGATTGAAGCATTTCAACCCAGTTTTTGTTCGCCCTGATTTGCTTTGTTTTGAAACGCGGCATGTGCAGCCAGTTGACTATTTTCTCTGTCAATGGATGGTATTCGTGCGCCTCGTTTTCGTATTCCAAAACTGCGATTGCCCCATCTGCCAGTGCATCGCCCAATGCGGTTGCTTGCTCATTCAGGGGGATGTTGGCCAATGTATCCATGGAAACGACATAGCCGACATTGATGCGCAGGGCTGTTTTTTTGAGTTGCTCGATTTTGTTTTTCAAGCGATCGTTGCGCTGCAAATCATACTCAACCAGCAAAGTTGTATAACCGCGTTTCATGTAGTCCTGGATCAGGCTATCATCGAGAATGCGGTCGGTGCAATCGGGTGGCAGCAAGCCAATCAATCCGGGCAATACAAGCAATTCTGAACCATCGATTTCCTGCTTTGCAGTAAAATTTCGCATGTCACCGATGTCTGTAAATACGCCGTTGTGTACAATTTTTCCGTTTTGCACTGATTCGATGAAATTTACACCTAAATCACAGGAAAATGGCTCCGGATTGCTGCCATCCAAAATTTTTGCTCTTTTGATCATCAAATCAAATAGCTCTTTGTCGTAGAGCGGCAGGGCATCGTACAAACCGGGATTCGCATGCTGGTAACTTTCCGTGGCAATCGCGTGACAAGCTTCAAGAATGGCGATAAAATTGAGTTTAACGAGAAATTCGGGACCATCCTGATACCAGCCGCCGGTCTCCAGAAGGACAGTTCGCATACCCCAGGATTGAAAATTGTCGCCAAAAGAAGAGGGCATGTAATCGGCATCATAGCGGGAAATGTGTTCATAAATATAGGGTGAAAGCGCTTGCTGCATAACCGATGCGAGCCGTTTTGCGTCGATACGCGCCGGATTGTTATTTTTATTCTCATCATAAGGTGGCACAAGCAGGGCGATAGCGATCAGCTTGTTGGTTACTTCAATCGTTCGTCTGCCGTTCATGTCGTGCAGATTGAGACCAAATTCCGGCTTGAGACGGTCATAAATACCTTTTAAAATGCGGGCTTCCGGTGAAGCCAACTCGCGGGCATCACGATTCAGGTCCAGACCCTGGGCGTTTCGGCGCAGAAAAACTTCAGAACCATCCGGGTTGAGCATTGGGATAAAATGAATGGTCGCTCCATCGAGGATTTCGCGGACAAATTCGCTTTCCCTCGCAGTGAGCAGAAAGTTAAAAATATCCACAATAGCGTTGGTGGCTGTAGGTTCATTGCCGTGCATCTGCGACCACATCATGATGGTGCGTGGCCCATGGCCCATTGTCACATGATAGATACTGCGGTCTTCCACTGATCCACCCAATTTTTCAAGTTTGAAATCTTTCGGGTATTCAGCAGCAAATTTTTGCAGAAATTTTTCGAGTTGCCTGTGTTTGAGGGATTGCGGTTTTCCGGGTGAAATCCTGTTCTTGTCAAAAAAGTCACCTAATTCGGCATGATGATAGTCTATTCTGTGCGGAATCGAAGTCGGATTCATGGTTATGTCTTTTTTGTTCATCATTTCGTGCTGGATTACAGTAATTAATCGCTGTTTGCATCTGATTTAATTTTTTCATTATCATCAGCTGATCTTTACTTGATGGGTCTCAATTAGTTTAGCCACTAACGCTGAAAAAACACCAAACAGTTCCTTTGCACCATTGAAAATCGTATCTGCGATCATTGTGTATTTCCTTTCGGGCCTGATTTACTGTTCCGGAGCTGGCTATTAGTTTGAAGTTTTATAAAACAACGCCGGGTTTCTCACCAAGGTGCTCATCGTTCTCAAGGACAACCACGCCATTTACGAGAACAAAATGAAATCCACTGCTGAACTTTTTCGGTTTTTCGAATGTGGCATTGTCCTGTACTTTATCCGGATCGAAAATTGTGATGTCTGCCCAGTTTCCTGCCACTAACCGGCCGCGGTTTTGTAAACCGATGATTACAGCCGGAAGAGACGTCATTTTGCGAATAGCTTCTGACAGGCTGAAAC
>QQUM01000640.1 GCA_008501545.1 Calditrichota bacterium | reverse complement strand
GCTGATAAATTTATTTCATCTGTATGCCATTCACCGACCTGCATCGAGTGCATGCTTGCTTCAAAAAATGTGTTCACCTGGTTCAGGCGATTACGTCCAAGCACCAACTCACCGGCAAGATTCATCGAATGATCCAACCGGCTTACGGGGACACGTACACTTTGGGCAGTTTTCACATCCTTGGTATCAGTGGCCGCTGGAGCTGCGGGCTTTTTGTTGTCAGCACGCCCTTTATTTTTTGCGGGCGCTGCCTTGGATTCAACTTGACTTTCCTGCGATGTAGTTGATTTTTGGGATTCAGGTTTTTCCAAAGCAGATTTTGCTTCAGCCTTTACCTGAATTTCCGATTTCTCTATACCTTTGGGTTGTGGTTCCTTCCTTGCGTCGGCGACTTCATCTGCCGCGGTCCCCTTCTCTGCCTGCAACGTTGTATCTGAACCTTTTTCCGTCCTATCCCCGGCGGCTTTATCTTCGCTTTGTTGCTCAGAATTTTCTGATTCACCGGGAGCGCTCTGCTGCTCGTCTGCATCCGGTTCAGCATCACTTGTCTTAGCGCTTCCTTCGTTGAGCTCTTTTAATACAGCGATGAGCCCATCGACTTCCACATCCCCCTCTTTATTTGTCTCGCTGATATTGTCGAGAAAGGTGCGTAAAACGTCCACGGTCTCCAGAATTGCATCCATTATTTTCGGAGTCAGGGAGAGATTGCCTTTGCGCATCCGGTTTAAAATGTCTTCTGCCGCATGAGTCAGGCGCATCATTTTATCAAAACCAAGAAATCCGGAAGTGCCTTTGAAAGTATGCGCTGCCCGGAATATTTCATTAATCAAATCCAGATCTTCGGGTGATTTTTCCAATGCGATGAGGTCTGTGTCCAGTTTCTCCAGCAATTCATTGGATTCGACGAGAAATTCTTCGACTATTTCCGCCATAAAATCGAGATCATCATCTGCCATGCCTATCTACTCCCGGCTTAACTTTTCATGTTTTGTAATAGTTTATCAATTTCTGCCTGATCAACGGTTTCGGGTTGCCTATTGGCTTGCTTTTTCGGCTTATCCTCTGTCTTTTCCGATTCTTTATTGGTTTCAGAATCAGTTTCTTCAGCATTCCCTGCAAGGATTTTGTCAGCCATGGCCTGTACATTGGTTTTATCTTCGTAAGAGGCGTTGGGATCAAATGCACGCATTTTTTTCCTGGGAATGTCCACTTCATCGTCGATATCCGCAAATTTTGAAACCAGTTGTCCCAATTTTTCCTGTACGGCTTCTATCAGGCTGTTCGCTCCCATTATCTGCTGTGTTGTAATATCCTGTACTTGCAGCGCGTTCATTATTTCAAATACATCACCCTGCATTGTCAAAAGATAATCGTTCAGCGTTTGGAAACTCGTCTCACTCATCTCCAGATCAATGAGATTTTTTAATTCTGTCTCGACATTGGCTGCTTCCGTCACGTCTTCGCCGTCGAGGGCACGTGCCAACATGAGCACCAGGGCTTTTTCCTTTTCGAGACGTTTTTTGTAGCTTTCCTCGAGCTCAGTCATGCCCTCCATGACACGGTCGAGGCTCGTCAAAATCTGATCAATAAGATCGAGCATGCCAGCTGTCGCTGTTTCTGTGGTCTCCGTCACTTTATCCAGTTTTTCCACAGCAAAAGGCATTTTTCGCGAGCTTTCCTCAATACTGCTATTCATCTCTTCCAGGATTGGCGCTGTTTCCTGCACAAACATAACCAATTCTTCGAGATAAGGAATGACCCGGGCTCCGAAGACGAAAAGAGCGTTCACCTCTTCCACTTTTCGTAACATCTTTAATACTTCAGACTGTCGCATTCATCTCTCCTTTTCGTCCTGTCAAAATTCAATCATCAGCTTTGCTATCCATCATCCGTTCAGGATCGAATCGATTTTCTCTTTCAAAACTTGCGGAGTAAACGGTTTTACGATGTAGCTGTTCACGCCTGCTTTCATCGCATCGACGATATCATCCTTAACTCCCCGGGTTGTAATCATCAGAATTGGCAGTTCCGATGTATCACCGTTTGCTTTCACATTCTGCACGAATTCAAGCCCATCCATTTCCGGCATATTCCAGTCTGTAATTATAAAATCGATTGAATTCGTCGCCAGTTTTTCCAGCGCTTCTTTCCCGTTCGTTGCTTCGATGACGTCTTCATATCCCAATCGCTTTAGAGTGTTCGCCACAATCCGTCGCATAGTTGGAGAATCATCAACGGCTAAAAATTTGAGACTCATTTTTACGGACTCCTGTCTATTCTCACGTACTCGCTATTTAACTAATGTACTTGGAAACTTCATATTGCAATTTTTTTGATACAAACGGTTTTATTAAATAACTACTCGCTCCGGCATCCATGCCGCGATTTATATCAGCCTGTTCTTTTTCACTGGTCAAAATGATAATTGGCACATTATCATATTCCGCATTCTCGCGTACAGATTTGATAAGCTCATAGCCATCGACGTTTGGCATATTCAAATCGGTAATGATTAAATCCGTTTCAAGCGTTGGCAGAATTTCCAGCGCTTCCATTCCATCGCTTGCGGCAACAACATTCGTCCCCATGGCTTTTAATGAAAGCGTTACGAGTTTACGAATGGTTGCCGAGTCATCAGCTATCAATACAGTCTTTTTCATGTGTTCACCCGTCAGCAAGCAATTTACATTTCTTTATGATAAACCATGCTTTTTCCAAGGTTCGTTAATTTAAAAGCTTTTGAAATCCCGTGTAGGGATTCAGAGTGGCCTAAAAACAAATAGCCGCCAGGGCGCAATGCATCATACATGCCTGCAATAATGCGCTTCCTTGTTTCAGAGCCGAAATAGATCATTACATTCCTAAAAAATATCACATCGATATCCCGCAAGAGTTTTAGTCGTGCAGCGTCGTTTAAATTCAGATTCGAAAATTTCACCATTGACCGAATATTCTGGTTAATCTCAAATTGCGAGCCTGATTTTTTAAAAAACGAATTCAACTGTTTCGGTGACAAATTTCGTAATGTAAGTTGGCCGTAGACTCCTTTTCGAGCCTTTGAAATAATTTCATCATCGATATCTGTGGCGAGAATTTGCAGCTGTTTCGACTTGTCGAAAGTCGGATACTTTTCTATACTGAGTAATCCCAATGAATCGGGTTCTCCCCCGCTTGAACAACCGGCCCTCCA
>QQUM01000291.1 GCA_008501545.1 Calditrichota bacterium | reverse complement strand
ACGCTGGTTCTTCCTGTAAATTTTAAGCGTACATCATGGATTTTTGTCGTGCGTTTATGAGTTCCTGTATAATCATCTTCCAGCAATTGCGCGGCGTCAAAAAAATTATCACCACCCGTCGTAAACGCGAGTATTTGATTGTAATTAAAATCCATATTCCCGTTCAGATCGATCGAGTATGGTGCAAAATAAGCCATATCAATTGCCAACCAGTCTCCAATATGATAGCCCAGCCCGAATCGAAAACGTGTACCACCGCCCTTGAAAAATCCTTTTGTATTCGCGTTGAGTGAGTCATAATGTGTAGCTTCAGGATTATTAAATATAAACTCTTCGGAACCTGAGGATACTTGTGCTTCCGGTTGGACAACGCCAATCGTAGATAAAGTGGCAGAATAATCATCTAAACCGAGACCGAATCCTATATTGTACGGAAGCATTTTAGCTATTGCAATTGAATAGCCTGAAATTTTGATCTCCGATGAGAGCGTTCCACTCAGTATCCCCAACAGTCGAATCGTTGTTCCAGCCCCGCCGGATTCTGTCGCTGCGAGAAATTTTGTCCCACTAATTCCAATATCAGCCAGTACACGTGATGGACTATGCACTGCTCCTCCAATAACGAAATAACGTGTTTTCGCCACAGCAGCATAATTCCCTTGACCACCATCCATTCCCAGTGATGGCTTAATAACAAAGTCTTCAATGGACTGTTCGGCTTCACTTCCATCATTAATTTCATCGATATTTTCATGCAGTTTATCATTGGCTCTTTTTTCTATATCGAGGACAGGGTTCAAATCAAGGCTTATGGGAGGTACCCATTCACTATATAAAACAGCCTTGTTAATATAAGCCAGTCCAACAGGATTCCATCGCACACTTTCACCACCAGGCGTCAACTGACTGATACTCCCGCCAATGCCGTTGAAGGTGCCACTGAATCCGCTTAATCCACTTCCCCCAATACGTAGATCCGCACCAATAATACCTCCCTGAAACATTTCAAGTATACCTTGAGCATTTGTTGGAGTTTGACCGGAAATAAATGCTAAAATAATGCTCCAGTGGACGAAAATTAACAAGATTTTTTTAAATCGGCTTTGCATATCTTCTTTTAATATGTTCAGGCTGGTTGCGGTCGCTTGGAAAAAGAATTTATTTAAAATTAAAAATGGATTTGCAAAGGGCACGTGATGCTCACTCTTGCCCACGATCAAATCCATTGTTACTGTAAATCAAGAAAAGATAAGTATTTTCTACAGATTTGTCAATGCGGAAATATTTTCCAACAAAAGCAATAGGCACTTTAATTTATCGGTGGATATAAGTTTTTTGACTAAATTGTCGTTTAACTCACATCTTCTTATAAAAACAAGTTTAACTTCAAGGAGATCAATTGAATTTCAAAGTGTGTTTAATTGGAATAGTGCTTGCTTTCGTCTTATTTGGTTGTTCTAATAAAAGTGAGATTTCACAACCTTCGGAAGCTGAAGCGCAAAAAGTGGCGCAAATTGGTGGAGAATTAACAAAAACCTTATTGGATACGCTTGGTGCAACTTTAAAAAGCAGCATGCAAACGGATGGACCGGTAGCAGCAATCGATGTATGCAAAATTGAGGCAGGCGCAATTGCGGAACGGGTGGCGGGCTTATCGGACGAAACTGTGTCCATTAAACGAACTACGTTTAAATACAGAAATCTGAAGAATGCACCGGATAAATTTGAAAAGGAAGCTTTAAACCATTTTACCAAAATCGCAGAAGATGGGAAGCAGCTGCCCCCCTTTTATATACAAAAAATAACAACAAATGATCAGGTTGAATTTAATTATTACAAGCCACTCAAAGTGCAAAGCCTGTGTCTCACGTGCCATGGCGATTTGGAGACGATGGATAGTATATTAAAAGAAACGATCGCTGCAAATTATCCCTCTGACATGGCTACTGGTTACAAGCTTGACGATTTTCGTGGCCTTGTACGTGTCAAAATCACAAACTAAAAAAAGCACTATTAAAACTATAAGACGATTCGTGGATTCATCAAACGACAAAAAAAATGAAGTTTTTTATTTCCAGCAAATTTTGGATGATGTACCACAGAATTTAAATTGGCTTTCCGAGAATGAAATAGCAGTTCTCAATCAATTTCGAGTAACAAAACGGCGTAATGAGTGGCTTCTTGGGCGCTGGACAGCAAAACAGGCCATTTTGCGCTTGTTTGCAAAATCACAGCGCGAGGTAAATGTTAAACTGATCGAAATTATTGCTGCAGACGATGGCGCCCCTGATATTTTTATTAACGGCAGATTATCCGTATATCCCCTTTCACTCTCCCATAGTCATAACCGGGCCGTTTGTCTGATCGGCAAGAATGGAATTCCCCTTGGTTGTGATATTGAAAAAATTGAAGATCGAAGTATGGCATTTATTCGGGATTATTTTACAAACGACGAAATGCATCGTGTTTTGAATACAGTGGAATCAAAACGCCCGAGCATCGCCAATTTAATCTGGAGTGCCAAGGAAAGTGTACTTAAAGCATTACGTCAAGGTTTGCGTATTGATACGCGACAAATAGAAATGATCGATTTAATAGAGCATGAAAATTCAGGTGTATTTATCATAGAGTTCAAGAAAAATAAAAGCTTGTATAAAGGTCAGTTCTTTTACTCAGATAATTTTGTTTTTACATTTGTCATGAACGCACAAAATTGGATTTTATCAGAACTTAAATAAGCCAAATCAATAAACTTTCTATTGCATTTCAATCTTAAAGTTTTTAAAGTTGGCATTTTTCAGACCATCCCTGCCCCTATAGCTCAGTCGGATAGAGCAGTGGTTTCCTAAACCATGTGCCCCAGGTTCGATTCCTGGTAGGGGCACTTTATTTTTGTGCCTAATCCCTTAAAAAACTGTGAATAATAGCCAGAAAGACGAATTTTGAAATACAAGCAAATTTTCCATTATTTGTCAGTATTTCTATTGTTTTTAATTCAAATCGGATAAATATCGGATAAGTTGGATAATTAAATTTGACTTGTTAATACACATCATCCTGGGTTTATAATCCAGAGATTAGTGGTTCAAATCTGCCCCCGTTACTATATAAAAAATAAGGACTTAATGATGATGTTGAGTCCTTATTATTTTGCCCATTTCTAATTTATCCAACCGCATATCCAACCTTTT
>QQUM01000706.1 GCA_008501545.1 Calditrichota bacterium | reverse complement strand
AAAAGAATTTCCTGGCGTCCGTCACCATCGTAATCAGCGATCTCCGCATGGGGAACACCGCTCGTATTCCCACCCGCCGTCGGGTTTGGCAACGAAGCAACAGCAGCGAATTTGTTATTGGCGACGAATTCCCATACCTGCCATTCATCATCAACCCGTGCAATGATTTCCGGTTGTGCATCCTTATCGAGATCACTGAACCGCGCGGCCCAGAAATTTTGATCATTCTCCCACGAGAGCTCAGGTTGCCACACGTTTTCCGGTGATTCCTCGAAAATGCGGCTTACGGCCCCGGCGCCGATCAACAATTCATACAATCCATCGCCATCCGTATCGCCAACATCGCGCGGGATGGCCAGCTTTTCGGTACTAAATCGTGCAACAAACCCGGAATCCGGCTGCCATTCATATATTTTTAGCGCACCAATGCTGCCGCGGGAATCATATTCTGAAGTGATCACTTCAGAATAGCCATCGGCATCAAAATCAGTCAATTTATCGAATAACAGGCCGACGCCAACCGATGTTTCTGTTTTCTCAAACTGCCATGTATTCACCGGTACCGGTTCAAACGAGAGTGGATAAAATAAACCGCTGTTATCAACGATCGTTTGCAATCCAGCCTTGTTTTTTAACTCGAAATAGTACTGCACCGGTTGGCCGTTTGCCATAAGTTCCGAAAAATTATATTGATGAAAATTTGTTTCATAATCGAGCTGTATTTTCTCAAACGACGTGCCCGGACTGTTCTCTCGCCAGAAAAGCGTCGCAGTGCATTCGTCGTCGGCCGATACAGTTAAAAGGGCACTTCGATGGTCGCCATCGATCATTGGTTCTGCTGATATTTGGCTGACCTGTGGCGGGGAACGGTCGATGAAAACACGGATTTTATCCTCCACCCAATTCGCATCCTGATCACTTACCTGTAATCGCACGGTGTAACTTGTGTCTGCAAGATTCGTGGTATCCCACAAAAAAAGTGTATCTTCAACAACAATTTTACCGGCGACAGACGCAAGCGTAGTCCAGGATACAGGATTACTTCCCATGCCATAGGAAAGAACAAATTTTTCAATTTGCAGTGCAGCGGCCGTACCCAGAACCGGCACGTGCTCATCTGAAGTGCCGGTATCCATTCCCGGTTGCAGTAATTCAGCTATCGGTGGATCCAGGACACGTAGCGCTGCCGCGCAATGAATCTGCCCGGCTGCAAAAAATTGATCCCACTTTTCGTCCCCCAGGTCTTCAGCCGAACTGGTGATGATGTGGCGCACCACCTCGGCGTCCATTTCATCATCCATCGATAGCAGGAGGCCGGCGAGTGCGGTGACGAATGGTGCTGCAGCTGAGGTGCCATCGAACAGCGAATACGTTCCGCCTTTCTTCGTCGACCAGATACCTGATCCCGGAGCGACCACATCCACAGTCGCACCAAAATTTGAGAATCCAGCGAGGCTGCCATTCTCCTGAGTCGCACCAACGGAAATGGTTTCGGCAAAACCGGATGGATAGTGGAGCACATCCACAGCGCTATTTCCTGAGGAGGCGACGAGTACAACACCATTTTCATAAGCATACCGGATGACATCACGCAGCATTGGTGAAACAACGAGATCGCCAAAACTCATGTTGATCACTCGCGCCCCGTTTTTTACGGCGTAAACGATCGCTGCAGCGACATCATCTTCCTCGAGGTAGCCAAGACTGGTGCCAGCCCGCAAATTCATAATGCGACAGCCGGGAGCGAGACCGGCGATGCCAATCTTGTTGCCGGATTTCGCCGCGATTATCCCGCTGACTAATGTGCCATGGCCGTGCTCATCATCCGGATCGTTATCGCGCTCGTTGTAGTCCCCACTATCGATGAAACGTGGCGCGTCGGTAAAATCCCAGCCACGAATATCATCGATGTAGCCATTGCCATCGTCATCAATTCCGTTAAAATCCAGGCTGTCCACTTCCCCATTGTTGTTTGTATCTTCTCCACTGTTTAACCAGATTTGGCCTGCCAGATCAGGATGCCTGTAGTCAATTCCAGTATCGATGACAGCCAACAGGATATTCGAACGACCGGTTTCGCGTTCCCAGGCCTCGTTCGCATGCACAGCTGCCAGGCCCCATTGCTGCTCAAAGAGGGAATCATTAATCACTGTCTGCTCAATGCGAAAAACGTGGTTAGCCTGAATGTATTGAATATTCTTTTCCTGCTGCAAAACAGTTAACAATTTGTCTGCAGCACGCTTTGAGGGCAATCGAATATGCCACATATTTTCTAGAGGTGTGCCAACAGCATTCGCTGCCACCATTTTTATCTGGTCGACTGTAACACCATTGCTTTTCGTCGCTAAGAATTCAGATACCGTTGCCGGTGTGGCGCCCGATTTATACAAAGCATCCTGTGAAAATTTAACGAGAAGTTCTTGTGCGGATATCGAAACGGAAAGGAGATAAAAAGTGAAAAGAATGCGATTTACCATGGAGATTATCAAGTTGAGTTTGTTAAAAATTTGCTGCGGTTGCTTCAATTATTGCAACGATGCAGTCATAACGCACGTGCACCATCGTTTTTCATTCCTTCCTTGTAATTTTTTCTTTCCGGTCTTTGATGGGGACGACAAAGGCGAACAAGTTGTCAAAATGTGCTTCGCCCGTCGATGCTATGCCTGCCAGAAAACAGGCACGAATGGTATTCTGCGGTAAAACCAGACGATCGTGCAGAAACGTAAAATGCTCATCTTTGACTTCAAACTCAATTGTTCTTACAAAGAGGGATTGCCCATTTTGTGGCGAGGCAATTTCATACTCAATCGCAATTCGGACGAGGGTGCCCTGCCATGCGGAGACCCAACCACCAAATACGATGGGTACGCCTTTCGGGGGATCATGAATATTCTGCATCCATGCGTGAATGACATTTTCGTTGGCATGATGCGGAATTCGCTCCAAATAGATGAGTCCGCTCTTTTTGCCTGCATGCGACATTTGATCATCAATTAGAATTTCGCCATAGCTGCTATAATTCAGTGGTGCAGAAATCTGCCACTCGCCTTCCTTTTCAAAATCACCATTTTGAATGAGCAAAGGCACCAATGGTTCCCTGTTTACCCGGGTCATTTCTTTACTGCAATTTGATACTAACAACAAGACCAAAAGCAGGCTTAATAAATAGAACTGAGTTCGCATTTTACGCTCT
>QQUM01000438.1 GCA_008501545.1 Calditrichota bacterium | reverse complement strand
GGACCAGTGCTCAATATTGAAGAGGAAGCGGATGAACATGCTGAGGACGAAGCGCCTCTAACAAAGGGCAATCAGTTACCAGAAGCGCTATCCGAGACGGTGGGCGGTGATGAGCATGGCGCGGCGGCGCCCGGCACTTTGAATTTTAACAATTTTCAGGATAATAATAACAATAAAGCGTTTGGCGGCCGTGTTGGCTTTTTACCTTTGCCACAGTTAGAAATCGGACTTGGGTTTGAGATTGCCAATGTAGGCGCTGAGGATACACACTTCGCAGAAATTCAATCATCGTTGCAAGTTATCGATCTGTCCTACGTTCGCGACTCGAACTTGTTAAAGGGACAATTGGATATTCGCAGCCAATTTGTATCACTTAAAATTGATCAAGCCGACGAAGAACCGCTCAATTATGAGAATGAAAGCAGTTCAGGTTATGGTCAAATCGCCTACCGTCCTATAAAAATCAACAACAATTTTCTTAAAAAATTTGAATTCGTATTTCGTTATGACTTCCTGGATCTACCTGAACAAGCTATACTTGATACCGATTTGAAGCGCACAACTTACGGGATAAATTACTGGCTCGCTCCAAACAGTGCGATTAAATTTGCATTCCAGGATAAAACCATCAGCGAACATAAAGAAGAAAGCGAAACGCTTTTTATCACCCAGTTCACTCTCGGATTTTAACAAGCTTGGAGAATATTACAATGAATGCTAATACCAATTCTTTTATAAAGCTGTCAACGTTACTCATATTTGGATTTATTTTCTGGATTTTAATGACCGTTGGCTGCGCAACAACTCTTCCGCAAGAAGAGAAAACAGGGGCAATGCTGTGGGGTGAAAACTGCAACAGGTGCCATAATATTCGCACACCGTCGGAATTTAATGATGGTCAGTGGGAAGTGGCTATGACGCATATGCGCACCCGTGGTAATTTAACGGCCAATGAATCGAAGAAAATTTTAGAATTTTTAAAAGTTGCCAATTAATTATGCTTAAACAAAACCTTGCGTCGAAGAGAAAACTCTACGCAGGGATTTTGGTTTTAATTGTTTTTTACAAAGGAGTTATATCATGAAACACTACAAATCAGTCTTAACTATTGCCGCTTTATTTGTTGTTTTTACAGCGCAGAATGTACAGGCACAACACATGGGGGGCGATCAGGGGAATGATCACATGAATCAGACGATGCAAAACACGCAGCACAGTGGCATGGAACACATGAATCAGCAGAATATGATGATGAACATGGATCAGATGATGCAACATATGCAGCAAATGAACCAACAAATGGGCGACATGATGCATGGTATTACCGGCATGCATGGCGAGGAAATGCAGGGAATGAATCATACACAGGGTGAGCACGAAAACCATTCAAATATGGCCGAACATAATCATAGTACAATGGAGCAAGGTTCGATGAGTGGAAACCAGGGCCAGGAAATGATGATGGACCAGATGGGTATGAATATGAAAGAAATGACTGGTGACATGCACCAAATGATGCAGAATATGCAGTCCATGATGTCTGATCAAAATATGATGAACGACCCGGCTATGAAGAATCACCTGGATGACATGCGGAAAAATATGGGTGAAATGATGAAATCAATGGGCAATATGATGAAAAATTATGAAAAAGTTCGCAATGCGTCCAAATCACCGGAAAAAAAGGAATGAAATTGAAAGGTGTGCGTTTCCCCGAAGGAACCCTATTCTCCTTCGGGGCGAAAATAGTGATCGGAATCCTGATTTCATTTGGACAAAGTGATGCAGCACAAAATTGGTCCTTGTTTACATCGATGGCTTATAATAATGGCAAATATATTTATGATCAAACCTCAACGAACTATTATTTAAATTCCGGAATACGTTACCGTGCAAGTAGATGGAGCTTTTCTGCTTCGCTGCCCTTCATTCTACAGGATAGCCCGGTTTTTGAACAAGGAATTAATGCACAATCTAAAGAAGATGAAACGATGCATGGAATGGATAATTTCTCCGGCGGAATTGGTGACATATATTTTTATGGTAGTTACCGTCTAATTCAAAGGCGAAGTTCACTACCATCGCTATCAATAACGGCTCAAGTAAAAGTTCCCACCGGCAATGAACTAACTTTGTTCAGCACCGGGGCATCTGATTATGGAATTGGATTGGCGCTGAATAAAAAGCTGGGTCGGTTTAATGCATTCGCAGACGCCAGTTACTTGAATCTTGGTGATCCGCAGGAAATAAATTATAATGATCCGTTTGGATTTGGCATCGGCATTGGCCGTTTTTTTCGAAACGGTAAATTGTCTGCCTCGTTGTACTACAAAAGCTATACAGAAATAATTTCAGATGTTGATCCGCCAGGACAGGCATCATTGGGGCTGTTTGCACGATTATCGCCAGCAACGATTGTATCGTTTTTTATTGGTCGCGGCTTCAGTGTGAGCAGCCCGGATGTTGTATTTACGACCGGGATTGACTGGAAGCTATAGGACGAAATTTTCCAATTCTAATACTTTATAGATCTTGAATGGCCCTGTGCAGCTTAAAAAGATAAGACATCCGGGGTAAACAATATGTGCCTGCAATCTATAAAATATACTCAGTAGTCACTTCCAATGGTTAGCAAATTAATATTTTTATAACAGGAGATTTAGCATGAATATTCTTAGATTTAAGCGGCCAACTGGCTTAATTTTTATTATATTTTGTTTCGTTTTATTGACGGCTATTACAAGTTTACAGGCTAATTCGCACCATAATGGAGGGAATCAATATTCTTGGCCGGATTCGCTGACAATCCAAACGTTTACCGGCATTGTAATTGTCGATTCTACATTCTTTCACCCGTCGTATTTTATCGATAGTAATGGTGATGGGACAGCCGAATACCAACTTATGTTTGGCCCATGGTGGTATACTCCAGATAATGGTGCGGAGTGGCCGCGTCAAGACGAATCCGTTACAATTGTTGGTGCAATTTCATCGATGAAAACAAATCAGGGATTCGAGCAAGTCATTGTCTTTGAAATTAACGGTTTGAAATGGCGTGAATCGATAGCAGTAGGTGGCCACGGCTGGAATATGGACAGATTCTGGGAAAAAAATGGCGATACTTTAACTGTGACAGGCAAGGTTTTTGAAGATACCACCTATTTTTATCCCATATTTTTTCTGATATTGACGCA
>QQUM01000194.1 GCA_008501545.1 Calditrichota bacterium | reverse complement strand
GAACTTGAAAACACAACAGCCTTTCAGCTGAATGCCACAGTAAAACCTGTTAAAAAGCTCGAACTTTTTAGTTCTTTTACCTATTTGAAAGCGACGCAGGATATTCCAGCATGGAGCATAACTGACGGAGTTGCCACAATCGATAACAGCACCGTGGCCAACGACATCGGCACTGAAATTGATTTCCGTATCTCCTATATGATCGATAAGGGCCTGAGTGCTCACTTGCGTGGCGGTTGGTTCACACCGGGCGATGGCGCCAGTTACTTAATCAACGGCAACAACTCCATGACAGACACGGCCTGGGAACTGAAAGGCATGATTCTTTACAAATTTTAAATAAGACAGTAGGCTATAGGCTGTAGACTGTAGGGCTTTGGTAGCGAACAATGCCTGATGTAATCCCCTACAGCCTAAACACCTACAGCCTACAGCCTAAAAAAAGATTTCTAAAACCAAAGGAAGGCAATTGCTTATGGACAGAAAAATAAGTGTGCTGCTGATAGTTTTGCTATCGGTCGCGTTAATCGCCTCTTTCTCCTGCTCATCATCACAACAGATGGCGCAAACCACCAAAGCCCCGCCAGCACCAAAAGCACCGGCAAAACACACAGACGTTGATTTCACACAAAGCTGCCTTGATTGTCACAAATCCGAGACACCGGATGTGGTTGCTGAATGGGAATCAGGCATGCACGGTGAGGTCAATATCGGCTGTTACATTTGCCATGGTGATGGTCAGGAGGAATACTACCCTGAACCAAACGCCGAAACCTGTGTCAGCTGCCATTCAGGCTATGTGCCTGTCTATCCCGGTACTGGGGTCAAAGATTGTTTTGGCTGCCACGACTATCATACACTCCGGTTTCACCCGGAAGATACCGGTGGTTTTGGCGACGCAGGTCCGCAATGGATGAAAAGCACGAAGTTCGCCAGTAATTTTCAACACGAAAAACAGGAGGAGATTAACCATGCCAGTATCCCGTAGGGAATTTTTAAAACTTTCCGCTGCCAGTGCTGCCGCCTCCACCCTTGGCGTTGAATTACTGGCCACAAAATCTGCGCACGCAACTCCTGCAATGCAGTGGACAAAATCAGTCTGCCGCTTCTGCGGTGTCGGTTGCGGTGTCATGATCGGCACAACCAATGGGAAAGTGACAGCAGTCAAAGGCGATAAATTGAATCCGATCAACAAAGGCTTACTTTGTGTTAAAGGATTTTATCTCCATAAAGTTGTCAATGCCAAGAATCGTTTACTAAAGCCGTTGGTTCGCAAAAATGGTAAACTGGTGGAAGCATCGTGGGAAGAAGCCATGAGCCTCGTTGCTTCAAAATTCAAAGAAACCATAGAACAGAATGGCAAAGATTCAGTTTGCTTTTACGGTTCCGGTCAGGCGACAACCGAAGAAACCTATATCGCCAACAAACTCTTCAAGGGCCATATCGGAACAAACAATCTCGAAGGCAATCCAAGGCTGTGCATGGCCAGCGCTGTCGGCGGCTACCTGACAACTTTTGGTGCAGATGAACCCGTCGGCAGTTTCGATGATATCGATTCGGCGGATGTTTTCTTACTCGTTGGTTCAAACACAGCTGAGGCGCACCCGGTTGTTTATGACCGCCTTGTCGCACGCAAAAAGAAAAATCCAAACGTCAAAGTCATCGCAATCGATCCCCGAAAAACACCAACCAACAAGATAATTGACCTGCATCTGCAAGTGATTCCAGGTTACGATTTATCCATCATGCATGCATTGGCCAATATCGTTGTTAAAGAAGGGTTTACAGATGAAACATTCATCAAAGATTCATTGAATTTCAGCGATGGTAAAAAGGCAATATCTTACGCAGATTATAAAAAATTCCTTGAGAAATACACACCGGAATACGCCGCTGAGAAATGCGGTGTGAATGCAGAAGATATTGTTACAGCTGCACGTTGGTACGGCCAGGCAAAAAGTGTTGTCAGTTTATGGACAATGGGTGTTAACCAGCGTAAGCGTGGCGTCTGGCTCAACAATCTGATGCATAACATGCATTTAATAACAGGCAAAATCGGGTACAAAGGCGCTGACTCGCTTTCACTTACCGGCCAGCCTAATGCATGCGGTGGCGTTCGCGAAGGCGGTGGTTTGTGCCATCTTTTACCGGGGCACCGCCTTGTCGCTAAAGAAGCACACCGCGAACAAATTGCAAAAATCTGGAATGTGCCAGCTTCCAATATTGCCCCGAAACCGGGTAAGCACACTATTGCCATGTTCGAAGCTGTTGCTTCCGGGGAGATCAAAGCGGCATACATCATGTGCACCAACCCTGCGCAGTCTCTTCCAAATCTGAATAAATATCTGCAAGGTTTGAAAGATTGCTTTCTTGTTGTTGCCGAGTGTTTTCACCCGACAGAAACATCAAAAATTGCCGACGTTGTTCTTCCTGCAGCATTCTGGAGTGAAAAAGATGGCGTCTATGGCTGCACGGAGCGCCGATCACAACATCAGGCAAAAGTTAATGAGCCCAAAGGTGAAGCTCGCTGGGATGGCGATATTCTTATCGATCTCGCAACCCGGCTTGGACACGGCAAGAACTTTGAGCACTTTACGACGCCGGAAGATGTCTGGAATGAGTATCTCCTCTGCACAAAAGGCAAAGACATGGATCTTACCGGCGCCCCATATTCACGCCTGAAAGAAGTGCGTGGCTTGCGTTGGCCTGTGCCGTCTGTCGATCACCCGGGAACGGAACATCGCTTTACTTCCGGTGATCCACTCTTCCCCGAAGACAAAGCAGCCGGTCGACGGATGTATTTCTATGGAAAACCGGACGGAAGAGCTGTCGTATTTGCACGCCCGGATCTGGGTCCACACGAACCAACAGATGATTAATGCCCGCTTGCACTGAGTACGGGACGTGTGCGTGAACACTGGCACACATTTACGATGACGGGCGCTGTGCCACAACTCGTACGAGCTGTACCCGAATGTTATGTCGAAATTCATCCCGAGGATGCCGAAAGACTTGGTTTGGCGAACAACGATATGGCGAAAGTAGAAACACGCCGTGGTTCACTGGATTTAAAAGTCCGCGTCATCGATCGACCGCGTGTCGGGACTATTTTTATTACATGGCATTGGCCGGCAAAATTGGTGAATGTGATGACAACAGATGCTTTTGCTCCGGGTTCAAAAGAGTCGGAATACAAA
>QQUM01000114.1 GCA_008501545.1 Calditrichota bacterium | reverse complement strand
AAAAACAAACCAATAATCATAACAACAATCACAAGCATAATAACAATGCAACTCACACAATAGCAAAAGGACAATCCCATGAACACAAATAATGAATACCCCATCGATATGGCTTACACAGCTCGTACCAACGAGCGGGAAAAGCAAATACGCGAAAAGAAAGAGCGTGATAGTAAAGCTGACCGGGAGAAATACTATGAGTTGAAAATACAGTATGAGCAACTCACCAATGTAAGCATTCCATCAGCTTTGCAGGAACAGGAACGCATTAATCAGGAACTACAGGAACCACCGGCGGTGCCACAGGAAAGCGTTCTGAAGCTGGATGTAATGAAAGCCTTTACCTACGCAGGTTTGGCTCTCATTATGGGATTTGCCGGTATACTGCTAACTTTTACCATTCTTGCCTTTGTTTTTTATTCCTTTGGTGCTGTGGTTCGCTGGCTTATCGCAGCAGCCTGCATTGGCTTGACAATTGTCGGATTCCACTGGGCAATACGCAATATTGGCCTGAAAATGCGCAAACTGCTCATTGTGTTTCTGCTCATTATCACCGTCGCCAATATTGGCGCCTGGGCATGGATTCGGGCTGAATATTCATCCATTACCCATTTGCAGGAAAATGATGAATTGACGGCTGAACAAGCACAGGAGCGCATGAAAACACTGGATGCTATTCTGGTTTTTGTACATATCACCTTTGCTCTGGCAATTGAAGGTATTGCAGCTTTATGCGTTAACCGTGCTGTTGAGCTTTATGATGCCTCCTGGCCAGGCCTTTCCAAATACCGTCGCCGGCGCAACTGGGAACGGATTTATGCTGCGCAATTGAAGGAAAAGATCGCCCTTGAAAATCAAATGCAACGCCTTGAACCAACTATTCACATTCAAAACGGAGTCAAAAATGAAAACTAAACTTATCACATACGCTTACCTGTTTGTGCTGGCTTTGTTCATCGCTGCATGTGAAAACAATAATCAGGTGCAGGCACCACCGCGGACAATCATTGTGCTGAAGGACATGTCACTTTCTACACCGGTACTTGAAGACAGTTTGACTAATGTCTTTATCACAACTTTGATGAAACAACTGCGTCCCGGTGATGAGCTTTATGTTTTGGCAATAAATGAGGCGAGTTTTGCCAAGCCGTTGATGCTGGTGCATGGAAAAATCCCACAGGATAATCGTCCACTTAAATCCAAATCCCTGTCTGCCCGCGAGCGATTGGCGAAACAGTGGCACCAACAATCACAAAGCCTGAAGCTTAATGCAAAGCAGACGGATATTATTGGTGCTTTAAACTACTGTGCGCTGCTCTTTACAGATAATAAAGTAGAAAAGCTGATTATCCTGCTTTCTGATATGCGCCAGTCCTCAGCTGTTTTAAATCTTGAGCGCAAAAGTGCTGTGGATGCAGCTCGCAATATAGAACATCTAAAAAAGAAGGGATTTGTACCAGACTTAAAAGATGTTAATGCGGTTGTGCTGGGGGCACACACCGTTGGCCGTACCGTTGATCCGGTGTATTATAAAAAGCTGCATCTCTTTTGGGAAGCATTTTTCACTGAAGCGGGCGCTAAAATGACGGTGTATCGTACGGACCGGAACTGGAAATTAACATGAGTAAATATGCTGGGTACATCGTCATTATCATCGTTTTGCTGGCGCTGATTGGGGAAAACACAGAATCCTGGCATCGACTCTTTATTCAGGGATTGCTTCTTATCAGTGCCATTCACCTGATGTTTAAGCGGAAATTGCCAAAGACCTTCTGGGGGGATTTGTTCGGCTTGATTTTTCTGCCGGCTTTGTTTTGCTGTCTTGTTGTGGCCATGCTGCATCAAATCCCTGGCTTTTCTGAGATGGGATTGAACTCACTCGGTGTACTTGGGGGACTTCTTGTAATCCTGTACGTCTGGATCGGTTGGTTTCGCTGGCGAAAAAACCGTAACCAGCCACAAAAAAAGAAAAGCAACGAACGCACTTTTATTCTGCCTGGGCACTCACATTCAAAAACTCATGCTGGAGATGAGAACTAATGAGTCATACCGGGATTAAAATAATGCAATCACTTTTTCGCGGTCGCATTAAGAATAAAACAAAAATGGTTTTGAACGATTTGGCTGAAGCTGAAGGCAAAGTACAAAAGAAAACAGAAGTACAACTTGCAAAAATCGCCTCATCAAAACCTGATCTTTTTTACCTTGGTGCCACAGATTGGGGCTATCGGGTTTTGTTGCCAATGGAACTGCTGGTGAATCACAGTCTGGTGATTGGTTCCAGTGGTGCCGGAAAATCGTATCTCGCTTTGTTACTGCTGAATCATGCTTTATCTCAGATTGCCACAAACAATCATATTCCTATGGGTATTTTGGATGCAAAGGGAGAATTGGCAGCGAAGGCAATACAGTATATCCATAGCCACATGCATGGTCTGTCAGCAGAGCAACAGCGCAGGATTAGGGAAAAAATATATGTCATCGACTTTGCACAAACGGAATATGTCACGCCATACAATATTTTATTGAATGATTACATGTCCAAGGAAATGCTGGTGAATAATCGCATACAAACCATTGATCAGATTTATGGTGGTTCTGCAGGTTTGACAACACGAATGAAATCGCTGTTGAAATATATGCTGCTTCTTTTGATCGAGTTTCAACTTCCCATTTCGTTCTTTGAAAAACTCTGCCTTGATAATGAGCTTTTGCAAACACTTGCGGGAAAATCTAAAGATTCATGTCTTCGCTCTTATTTCACGCGACGTTTTCCGAAAGAATCAAAATCGACAGTGTATGGTCTGGCTCAACGCATTGAAAGCCTGTTTGTCTCCAAGGGTGTGCGCCAGAGCATGTCAGCAAGCAGTGCTCCTGATTTCCAAAAACTGCAAGATGAAGGCACCTTCATTATCATCAACGTCTGTGGAGCAGATATCAGCCGCGGCACCAGTGAATTCTTGTTGCGGGTCATTCTCAGTGATATCCAGCAAAGTGTTTTCAGACGACAAAACATCGATCAATCTTTCTTGTGGTGCCTGGATGAAGCGCAGGTTTTATACAAGGACAAAACATCCCGCGAAAACATGAATGATTTGCTCACCATGTCACGTTCCTTTGGCTCTTTTTTTATGCTGCTGACGCAATCGCTGACTTCCGCAGTACGTGACAAGGATATTATCAATTCTATCTTGCAAAA
>QQUM01000464.1 GCA_008501545.1 Calditrichota bacterium | reverse complement strand
AAGCTGAGGAATATCAAATCAGCTTTCCTGATGTTTCCGGGAAACATAAAGCTTTAGAATGGTCACCACTCACCACAGAAACGGCCGTGGTCAGCTTAAACAGGGACGAACTTGATATTGCAGCAATCCAAAGTGGCGATAAAACAGTTGATGTTCAGTTCCGGTCTGCCGTCGATAACGGTCATGTGAATTCAAGCATTGTCAACTTGCGACTTCCGCAAAACGCTGATGGCAACTCCTTTTGGGGATACATTCTGTGGCTCACCGCGATGGTTGGCTTTTGGGCGACGATGTCCCTGAGCATCGCTGATATCACTCGTTATGCGCGCACACAAAAAGAACAGGTAATCGGCCAGTTTCTCGGGCTTCCGGGAACGATGATTCTTTATTCCTTCATCGGGATTTTTGTCACATTTGCCGCCATTGTGAATTTTAAAGATATTTTAATCGCTCAGGACGCGCCATGGGATCCCGTCTCGCTCCTTGCACGTTTTGAGAGCCCGGTGGTTGTCATCATTTCCCAGGGATTTATGATTATCGCCACGTTAAGTACAAATATTGCCGCAAATGTCATAGCTCCGGCAAATGCTTTTGCCAATATCTACCCGCAAAAAATTGATTTCCGGCGTGGCGGCTTCATTACCGCTATCATTGGCATTCTCATCGCTCCCTGGTGGCTACTTGATGAAATCAGCAGTATTCTTATTTTTGTAAGTGGTTTGCTCGGACCGGTTCTCGGCATATTACTTTGTGATTATTTTGTGATCAGGAAGAAAGAATTGAACCTGACCGAGCTTTACAAAACGGATGGGGCATATTCTTATAAATCAGGATTCAATCCCGCGGCGGTAATTGCACTGTCGGTTGGTATTCTGCTTGCTTTGGTTGGCTATTGGATACCCGCATTGAGCTTTTTGTACAATTTATCCTGGTTTACCGGATTTTTGATTGCGTTTGTTCTTTATTATGTATTGCAGCCAAAAAATTCAAAATGAGACCTGTAAATAGTGAAATAAAAATATATGCAATGGCACATGAGAAAGCGCTCGAAAATTTGCTGGCTTTCATCACGATTAGTGGCGAATTATTAAACTTTTCATTTTAAAACGTAAGGATTTTTATCATGTCAACTTTAATAAAAAATGGAAGAGTCGTCACCGCAACCGACGCCTATGTCGCTGACATTTTCATTGAAGGTGAAACGATTGCGGCCATTGGGAAGAATCTGCAGGTGAACGCAGAACAAGCCATTGATGCCACAGGTAAACTGGTCTTCCCCGGTGGCATTGATCCGCATGTTCACCTCGACCTGCCGTTTATGGGCACTTATTCAAGCGATAATTATGAAACCGGCTCCACAGCAGCTTTGTTTGGCGGCACCACCACACTCATCGATTTTGCCATTCAAACGCAAGGGCAATCTATGCAATCAGCCGTGGATGAATGGAACAAAAAATCCGAAGGCAATTCACTTTGCGATTATTCCTACCATCTCGCTGTAACCGACTACAACCCGGACACCCGCCCGGAAGTAAAAAAACTGATTGAGCAGGGTATTACTTCGTTTAAGACTTTTATGGCGTACAAGGGTGCGCTTATGGTTGATGATGGCCAAATGGTTGGTCTCATGCATGAGGTGAAAGAACAGGGCGGCCTGGTCACAGTCCATGCAACAAATGGCGATATGATCGATCATCTTATAGCCAAACACCGCGGCGAAGGCAAAATGGCGCCGCTTTATCACTACCTGTCACAACCTGAAGTTACGGAGGCGGAAGCCTCCGGCCGTTTCGTCGATATGGCCCACTATACCGATGTCCCGGCTTACATTGTTCATATGACCTGCGAAGGCGCTTTAAATCAAATTCGCCAAGCCACGAGAAGAAATCAGAAAGTGTTCGTTGAAACCTGCATTCAGTATTTGCTGCTCGACGCTTCGCTTTACGAAAGTGAAGGTTTTGAAGGATCAAAATGGGTGATGAGCCCGCCGCTGCGCCAGAAAAAGGATCAGGAAACGTTGTGGGCAGGACTCAATCAGGGGCTGGTCCAGGTGGTTGGCACCGACCACTGTCCGTTTTACATAAAACAAAAACGCATGGGTGAGCATGATTTTTCGAAAATCCCAAACGGCCATCCCGCCATCGAACACCGTGTGGAACTGCTCTACTCGGAAGGGGTAGAAAAAGGCCGTATCAGCATCAATAAATTTGTCGAAGCAACGTCGACCAATGCCGCTAAAATTTTCGGCATGTTCCCGAAAAAAGGCACCATTGCTGTTGATTCAGACGCGGACATCATCATTTTTGACCCCAAGGAGAAACATGCAATTTCAGCGAAAACGCATCATCACAATTGCGATTATTCCGGCTATGAAGGCTGGGAAGTGACCGGGAAGACCAAAACGGTGTTGCTTCGTGGAAAGGTTGTTATTGAAAACGGAGGAACAAAAGTAAATAAAGGTTATGGCCAGTTTATCAAACGTGGTCATTCTTCGAAAGTTATTTGATCTATTTAGCCTGTTTTATTCATAAACACCGGATTGGGCTGAGTCAAAACATGAATCTGTGTTATAATTATTCAAATTTATGAATACATGCAGAATCTATATTGTTAAGAATCCAATTCAAAGTATCCTGAGTAATCCCGCGCATTTTGCGGGATGTATCGAAGGGTGCGTGCTCAGAAATGCACCCGCACCTTTCGATACGCCCCGCTAAAAAGCAGCGGAGCTACTCAAGATGCTTATTAGTGAAATAAATTAAAATCCTGTCAAGTATACGATTTTATGTATTTTATTCACTGATTTGATGTTTTGTTACAGCCCCATCGCACATAGTGCGCATGAGTAAGGCAGTTAGGAGAATACTACATCGTTCAATTTTTCTCAGAATGAAATTTGGTTTAGAAGAAATGCTTAATATGGAGGTCACATGCCAAGAAAAATCAAATCAGGATTAATCCAAATGAGCATTCCGAAATCGGAAGGCGAGGGCTCAATTGATGAAATTAAGAAGGCAATAGAAGAAAAACATTATCCATTTATCGATGAAGCCGGCAAGCAGGGTGTGCAAATTCTCTGTCTGCAGGAAATTTTTAATACCCCTTATTTCTGTCCCGGACAGGATGCAGCCTGGTATGCTTCAGCTGAATCAATACCCGGCCCGACGACGGAAAGAATGGCCGAATTCTCAAAAAAATACGGC
>QQUM01000330.1 GCA_008501545.1 Calditrichota bacterium | reverse complement strand
GCACTCATCTTATTCAGATGAGGATAAAGTCCGTAACTGATTTGCGAGGTTGTGAGAATATCGGTTTCCCAGGACAGATTGATGCGTTTTGGCGTCACGTCCTCAACTTCAATGGAATGGAGATCAACTGCAATTTGGGATTCCGGAATTTTTTCGACTTCAATTCCTGCAATCTTCGGGTCCTCAATATTGTTCGTGAGATCGATATTCATTTCACCATCTTCGACTTGCAGTTCGAAAACCATGGCCAACGCACGGTCATGACCGATGGTTTTGTATATATCCAGGTCGTTGACAGCGAGTATGTTTTCCAGCCAGACATCGAAAACACGTTTCCGGTTGGCATTGTACCAAATCTCGGCAAAATGCAGCGTGACACGATAGCGGCCATCAACAGGAACGGTAAAACGATAAGCCTGTTGCCCCCAGCGTTCGCTGCGATAAATAAATCCGTGACTTGATCCCAAAACAGAATCCGGAGTGGTGTAAATATCTTTGCTCTCTTCAAATCCCCACTCTCCATCGGCAAAAGGCTGGTCTGCATGCCAGTATTGATCATTTTTTACATAGGCTGGTCCGGCAGCATTAACCCGACGAATATAAACGAGTGGATCGGTGCTGCGCGCTGTTGTAAAAGTGTAATCCACAGAGCAAATTTCCGGCTCAAGGCTGTTTGCACTTCGCAAACGAAAATGATATGTCGAATTCGGCTCCAAACCGGTGAGCAGTTTAAAATGGGATGTGGTGTTGGTGTTCTCATTATCGCTGGAGCCGTATGCTGTCGTCAGACCATAATCAATAATCGATGGCGCGGTTTCCCGCGTTTTCCAGGCGATTTCAACCGAGGTTGCGTTGACATTCTGCACGATGACGTCATAGATTTCTGAACCGGTCGTGTCCGGCAACTGGAGCGGTGTCGAATAGGATAAATTATATACACCTGTATTTTCATCCCAACTGTAGAGCAAATACTGGTCGCCGTTGTCGACGAGAACCGGCGAATTCGCCGTGATTGGATTGCCGGCGTATGCTATCCAGTTCACTAAATCATCCGAGGCGAAAACGCCGCCCACATAACGCCAATCCTCAAGCTGGTAATGGCCGTAGATGAACGTCGTGCCAGCAACTTTGATTCGGCTGTCGATTGCAATGTGTCGATGCTCGCCGAGGGGATTGGCAAGCACAGGGTTGTTAGCATAACGTGTCCAGTTGATGCCATCGGGGCTTGTTGCTAAACCAATCTGGCCTTTTGTGCCGCCACCGATGCCCTCGTAAAGCATGTACCAGATGTCATCTTCAATCCACACCGTCGGTGTGCCGACATCGTCACACTCCCACCCTGCGCCTTGCGGACTGAGGACTGTGCCTGCATGCGTCCAGTCTATTTTATTGACGGACATGTACAAATCAATATGTGCGCCAATGTCACTGCCGTCGAACTCATCTTCCGTGTACATGTAGTAAACGGTATCTTTTTTAACGACGCAAACATCTTCGACCCAACCTTCGACGAAAAGTGCCGAATCTGCGACTCGCGTCCAGGTTACGCCGTCAGACGAAAGCGCCAGACCCGGACTGACAAGATTGGAATCGAGTTTATCGTATTCCCCCTGCCAACCGCTGTACCAAAGGAAATACTCGCCATTTTCAT
This sequence comes from Calditrichota bacterium, assembly GCA_008501545.1. Lineage (GTDB taxonomy): Bacteria > Zhuqueibacterota > Zhuqueibacteria > Zhuqueibacterales > Geothermadaptataceae > Bioreactorimicrobium. The sequence continues at coordinate 1,552 of QQUM01000330.1, read as the reverse complement.
ACATGAACCAGCCACGTTCACGCAGGTTTTCATCCCAGCTTCCAGCAGAGTCCGGCTCGAAGACCGGATTTCGATCGTATTCTGTAAAATTCACCAGCGCATCCGGTGCGATAATCGACGGACTTTTGCTGATGCCATATTTTGTGCTGTCTTCTGCATTACTTATACGAACAAGAAAGCGTGCTGAGGTTTGGTCGGGAACCAACCAGGAGTACAGCCCATCATTTGGTGTGTGCGAAGTAATTTCTTCCCATGTTGTACCGTTATCAACGGTATATTCCAACTTGACTGCTGCGATATCTGAGGGCGCCTCCCATGTGATATCGTGCAGCTGGTTGATGACAAACCATTCATAGCATCGCGGGAAGGTGACGTAGATCGAATCAGCAACGGATTGGTTTTGCACGGATTTTACAGAAAAGGCCGGTGTGTTTGAAGGAAACAGGAATACCGTGAAGCATACGGTAATGAGCCAAAATTTGAGAAGGTGATTTTTTCGCATGTCGTACTTTCTGAGCCTTTGTTTTTGATGATGGTGCCTGCACAAAGCGTAATGGGTGCAAGCCGTTCGATACAAGCGATGCTGGATTCTCGATTCAGTATGCGAATGAGCCCTGAAATCAACTCACTGGTCGTATTCACAAACAGTGCATGAGAAGCCGGCAAACGGCATACTTCCATCAATCAATTGAACAAAAGCTTCCCCTTTTTCTACTAAATCCTTCTTGTGCATCCAAGAAAGGATGAAGTGAAAATTCCCTGGAAAGAAAGTATACTGATTTGTACATGCAAAGGATTGTTAATGGAAAAAGATTTATAAACAAAAATAGATGAGATATTTAGACTGCATTATTCAAAAACCTGAGTTCGACAGGTAGTTTAAGTGTTTTATTAATAAGTTAGTACGATGGAGTACAGACCATTTATGGGCTGCAACTTGCAATCCTTGAAAGGCTTGCACTCCAAGTTCAAAATTAGTATCCCATGGAAGTCAATTCCGGCTGCCTGTTTTTGGTATATCCCGAATTGTGGGATTTTCACTTTGTTGCAACTGGAACATCTGCGAGCCATAGCCGTCACGTTAAGGTTCTAAACTCTTAGCAAACAAGCAAGTAGCATCCTGAGTAGCCACGGCGCTTTTCCGGGGCATATCGAAACTACGGTCCTGAGCGCGAGTCGAAGGGGTGGTGATGATACCAATGTCCGCACCCCTCGATACATCCCGCCGAAAGCAGGCGGGACACTCGGGATGCTTCGAGGTCGTTCCTTTCATTTTTCAACATATTAGCACCTTAACTTGACGGCTATGCCCTGCAAGCCTGCGGTGAGTTGGATTTTGGATTTATAATTTGTGTATTTGTTCCCGAATGCAGGCGGAGCCTGCTATGTGGGATTCCAGGCAGAGCCTGGAACCAGTAAACAAAACCAGTGTTGCGAGTTCGGTACAATTATTGAAAACGATGATTGCTTCTCACAGGTTTGGGATGTACTGAGCCTGCAGCTTAAAAAGTTAATTACATTTTTGCGCTTCATATTTACGAAACAGGAAATA
>QQUM01000571.1 GCA_008501545.1 Calditrichota bacterium | reverse complement strand
TCATCGAGCGCGTTCCAGCGCCTGTCGGCGAGCCGGACGCCCCGTTACGTGCGCTGGTTTTCGATTCTGTTTATGATGCGTATCGTGGTGCCATCGCTTATATCCGGGTTGTGCACGGTGAAATTCGCAACGGCATGAATATTAAATTTTTTACCACCGGTAAAGTTTTTGAAGTCGCAGAAGTTGGGACGCTGCGGTTGAAAAAGGAACCAGCAAAGTCCCTTTCCATCGGTGAAGTTGGCTACTGTATTGCTGGCGTTAAGGATGTACAGGATACAAAAGTTGGTGATACAATCATGAATTCGAGAAATCCTGCTACCGAACCATTGCCCGGCTACCGTGATGTGCTACCGATGGTTTTCGCTGGTGTTTTCCCGACGGTAAGTGAGGATTACGAAGACCTGCGTACCGCACTGGATAAATTGCGTCTCAATGATGCTGCCCTCGTTTTCGAGCCGGAAACCTCTGTTGCGCTGGGATTTGGATTTCGCGTTGGTTTTCTCGGTTTGCTGCACATGGAAATTGTTCAGGAACGTCTCGAGCGTGAATATGGCCTCGATTTGTTGACAACCATGCCGAATGTGGAGTACAAAGTCCACATGAACGATGGCGATGTCCATGATGTCGATAACCCGGCCGACCTTCCTGCACGCGGTGAATATACTTTTATCGAAGAGCCGTACATTAGCTCGCAAATCATCGTGCCAAAAGAATTCATCGGCAATGTGATGAAGCTCGCAATGGACCGGCGCGGCGTTTATAAAAATACCAGTTATATTGATCCAACCCGGGCAGATTTAACCTACGATTTTCCGTTGACGGAAATTATTTTTGATTTCTTTGATAAACTAAAAAGTATGACCAAGGGTTACGCCTCATTCGATTACGATTTTATCGGTTTTAGACAAGGCGATCTGGTTAAATTGGATATTCTCATCAACGGCGATCCGGTCGACGCACTTTCCCATATTGTCCACAAAGAAAAAGCCCATGAATGGGGACGAAAAATTTGCAAAAAGATGAAAGAAATCATCCCGCGTCAAATGTTTGAGGTCGCCATCCAGGCAGCGATTGGCAGCAAAATCATTTCCCGCGAAACGGTGCGCGCCATGCGCAAGGATGTAACCTCCAAGTGTTATGGAGGCGACATCTCGCGGAAGCGTAAACTATTAGAGAAACAAAAAGAGGGGAAAAAACGAATGAAGCAGTTGGGTAAAGTTGAAATTCCCCAGGATGCATTTTTGGCAATCTTAAAAGTGGATTAATTGCAAATGGGCTTGTTCGCACGAAACAAAAAAATAAAAAAACAGAAGAGTAAGCTGCGCGAGAGTATCGAATCGCTGCTTGTTGCTATCCTGGCAGTATTGATCCTGCGATCTGCGGTCGTGCAGGCATACCATGTGCCGACGGGTTCGATGAAAAGCACAGTGCTTATAGGGGATTTTTTGCTGGTAAACAAATTTATTTATGGCGCCCGAACCCCGGATTCTATTCCATTTCTCAATTACCAGCTGCCGCATCTTGTTTTTCCTGCGTTAAAAGATCCGGAACCCGGTGAGATTGTCGTCTTTAAATACCCCCCGGAACCCACAATCGATTACGTCAAGCGGTGTATTGCGAGCGGTGGGCAGATTGTTGAGATCAAGAATGGCGATGTGTTTATCGATGGCAAACCCGAGGGGGAAAAACGCTTTCTACGCAAACAATACGATGCGGAAGAACAACGTCAGGTCTTGTTTTACGAAATCACCAAAGAAAACGGAAAACGTTATGTCATCCGTCATTATGAAAATCATAACATGGCCAATGAAAATTACGGGCCGGCTAAAGTTGCGGATAACCAATACTTCATGATGGGTGATAACCGTGATAACAGCTCCGATAGCCGGTTTTGGGGATTTGTTCCACGGGAGAACGTGGTTGGTGAAGCGATGCTGATTTACTGGTCGTGGAACAAATTCTTGCCTTTGTATAAACTCCAGCAAAAAATTCGCTGGAACCGTATTGGCTCCTTTCTTGAGTAAAATTCCTGCTCACATGGCGACGCAATCAAAAAATTCCAGGGCAGCGGCACTCTATATTCACATTCCGTTTTGTGCAAAACGCTGTGATTACTGTGATTTCTACACAGTAGCAAACCAGGAACATGTCATCCCGTCGTATCTTGCGGCACTGCAGAAGGAAATCGCACAATATGCTGAAATCCCACACTGGCAAAATCAAAACTTTTCCACGATTTACTTCGGCGGCGGGACGCCATCTTTGCTGTCACCGCAGCAGGTGCAGCATATTATAGAAATACTGAAAAATGCATTTACCTTCGCTCATGATACGGAAGTCACTTTTGAAGTGAATCCCGGCAGCACCACCCGCGAAAATATGCAGGGATATGTCGAAGCTGGTGTCAATCGTATCAGCATTGGCGCGCAATCTTTTTTACCGGATGAATTGCAGCAACTGGATCGATTGCATTCTGTGGACGAAACCATAACGACTGTTGAAAGCGCCCGCGTTGCTGGAATAGATAACTTGTCCATCGATTTGATTTTTGCTCTTCCGCGCCAGCGACCGTCCAGGTGGCGTTATTCTCTGGAGCGCGCTATTGCATTGCAACCGGAGCATATTTCTGCTTACAATTTGACCATCGAACAGGGGACGCCATTGCAAAAGTCTGTCGCTGCCGGCAAAGTTCACCCGATGAGCGAATGGCGGCAGCGGTTGTTTTACGACCACACGATTGGCTTTCTTGAGCAACATGGATACAGCCACTATGAAGTGTCGAACTATTCAAAACCGGGATTTGAGAGCCGGCACAACAGCAAATACTGGGATGGCAGTTTTTACCTTGGACTGGGGGCATCTGCCCATTCTTTCGATGGCGCGCGGCGTTTTTGGAATGTGCGCTCCTTTGCGCAGTACATCAAAAAACTACAAAATGCGCAATTACCCATTGCCGGCGAAGAAATATTGACGCAACCGCAGCGTGAATTCGAAACCATCATGCTCGGATTGCGACAAAAAAGCGGCCTCGATGTGCAGGATTTTGAACACATCTTTCAAATCGATTTTCAAAGAAAATATCATAAACAATTGGCAAAGTTGACCATGCAAAATCCACCTTTACTAAACTGGGAAAATTCCCGTTTAGCGCTCACAAGGGAAGGCTGGTTGTTGTGTGATGCTGTTTGTGCTGAGTTTGCTTA
>QQUM01000748.1 GCA_008501545.1 Calditrichota bacterium | reverse complement strand
GCGGGTAAAAAATTTACCGTCAGTGATATTCTCGGACTAAAAGCACTGCGACTGATGAAAAAACGGTCTTTTCTCATTTTCACCGTTTCATCGCTACTCAGCTGTATTCCGCTGGCGTTTTATTATAGTTTCGCTAACTTGTTTTTCAATAACATTGGAATGGAATACGTCGCTGCAAAACAGTCGATGGGACAAATGTCCGAAGTGCTTTTCATGCTGGTGATGCCGTTCTTTTTTGTTCGCTTGGGGGTAAAAAAAATGCTGCTCGTTGGGATGCTCTCCTGGGTTTTGCGTTACTTTCTGTTTGCTCTCGGCGATATAGGTTCCGGCGTTTGGATGCTGTATATCGGTATCCTGCTGCATGGCATTTGTTATGATTTCTTTTTTGTCACCGGTCAGATTTATGTCGACAAAGTTGCCAGTATCGAAATCCGTGCCAGTGCTCAGGGTTTTATTGCGCTAATTACCTATGGCGTGGGCATGAGTTTAGGTACGAAATTGGCTGGAAAACTTGTCGATATGAACACGGTTGATGGTGTGATGAATTGGTCTGCAATTTGGTGGATTCCGGCTATCTTTGCTGCTGTAATTTCGTTGCTGTTCCAGCTCACATTTAATGATAAAACAGCAGATGACGCAAAGGTGTAACCGAATTCAAAGAAAATTTTATGCACCAATCACACAAATTTTGCAAACATTTTTTCAACTTGGTTTAATCGGCTAAAAAAAAATTCGCGTAATTAGTGTAATTCGTGGACAAAGCTTTTAAAAACAAATAGCAACATTCACTCAGTGCACTGGATATCGAAAAAGGCCCATGTAAACTTATAATTTTTAAATGGTATCCCATGAACCGTAGAAAATTCCTTAAAACAAGCGCAAGCTTATCCGCTGCCTTTACGATTATTCCACGCCATGTTTTAGGCGGAACCGGCTTCACGTCACCAAGCGATGAACTCACTCGCGCCGTAATTGGTGTTGGTGGCATGGGCCGTTGGCATGCGCGGCTTGAAACGACGCGACTTTTAGCCATTTGCGATGTTGATAAAAACCATTTGAAGCGTACGATTGAAATGCTTGGCAAGGAAGTACCAACCTATCACGATTTTCGTGAAGTACTGCAGCGGAAAGATATCGACATCATCCACATCGCCACGCCCCCACACTGGCACGGCTTGATGTCCGCCATGGCCGCCGAAGCAGGCAAAGATATCTGGTGTGAAAAGCCGATGACCAGAACCATCGGCGAAGGCAAAAAAGTTGTCGAGGCAGTGCAACGCAATAGCGTCATTTTTCGCATCAACACCTGGTTTCGATTCCAAAACGATTTCTATCGTTTCGGCATGCCTATCGCTGATGTGAAAAAAGCTGTTGCGAATGGATTACTCGGCTGGCCCTTGAAAGTGACTATAGGCAAACATCAGGGATTTGAATGGAAATTTTATTGGAGTGGAAAAACATCTTACGATCCACAATGGATTCCGGAAGAACTGGATTATAATCTCTGGCTCGGTCCGGCACCATACAAGCCATACAATGCTCACCGTGTACATGCGACATTCCGCGGCTATTGGGATTATGACGGTGGTGGTTTGGGTGACATGGCCCAGCATTACCTCGATCCGGTGCAATATATTCTCGACAAAGACAACACTAGCCCAATAGAAATCCATGTCGATGCACCACAGGCCCATACTGATGCTGTTGGGACCTGGCAGCGAGTAAACTTGAGGTATGCGGACGGTTGCGAAATTATACTTGATGGTGAAAATAAAGAAGAAAATTCACCTTTCATCGAAGGGCCGGAAGGCAAAATTTTTCCACAGCTTCGCTCCGACATTCCAAACCTAAAACAAAAGCTGGCAGAACTGCCTGATCCTGAACCACAAGTTACTGACTTTATCGAAGCAGTAAAAAAACGACAGAAATTCGCTTTGAATGAAGAAAACGGCCACCAATCAGCAACACTTGTGAACTTGAGTAAAATCGCCATCCGCCTCGGACGAACCTTACGATTCGATCCTGTAACACAACAATTTATCGGTGATGAGGCTGCAAATCGGCTCATCGACCAGCCGATGCGTGCACCCTGGGTGATGCCGTAATTAAGAACGTCAATTTCACACGCAACGAATTGCACCTTAAAATCGTTCTTCCTAATTCGTGTAATTAGTGAAATTCGATGTTAACAAAAGCATATTAGTACATGACAAAGCATGGTTAAAAACATGATGAAAAAATCAATAAAAACAAGCATCTTTCTCGTTATTTTGTTTACAAATATTTTCGCACAAAATAAATCTTCCCTATCAGGTGAGCTTGAACAATTACTAAGCATTCTGCCAGCTCCCAACGCAACAGTTGCTGATCTGGTGTTCAAAAAAATTCTCACACTGGATAAGGGTGTCGAGAATTTGATCAGCGTCATGCAAAGTGAACCGCAGGATACGACACTGCAGTATGCAATCTCCGGGCTGGCGAATTATGTGACAATTTCAGAAAACAAAAACCACCGCAAGGATTTCAACAAATCTGTCTGTGAAAGTCTGAGAAGGCATGCATCTGGCAATGCTTTGGCGAATGCCTTTCTGCTGGAGCAACTTAAATTGCCTGCAACAGATGATGTATTAAAAAAAATCAAACCATTCCTGGAGAACGAAAAACTCATTGATCCCGCCATTGCTGTTTTCCTCTCCGTTGGCTCAAAAAATGCAGGAAAACAACTCCTTGAGCAGCTTAAAAAAAGCCCGAACAAACAGAAAATAAAATTAATCAAAGCGCTTGCTGACCTGCAATTTGCATCAGCAGAAAAGGAACTTGTATCGCTCGTAAAAGACGAAGACGACAACATAAGCGCTGAAGCGTTGCACGCCATGCCTGCGCTTGCTTCAGCGGATTTACTTATGGAGGCAATTGCACTCCACCAAACCAAAGCGGAAAAACCTGTTATAAATTACAATGCCTTGCGTTTGCAGGCGACAAGGCGGTTCATCGAAAAAAATGACAAAAAATCTGCACTAAAAATACAGAATTCACTCGACACAAATACGCTTGCTCCACAGGACTATATACAGTCTCTGCACCTGCAAATTAAACTTGATCCGGTTAAGGCTTTGCAGCAATGCCGACTTGCTACGGAACAACCAAATGAAAAAATTGCTGTTGCAGCCGTCGCTTTTAGCGGGGATAAAAAAAATGGATTACCCA
>QQUM01000148.1 GCA_008501545.1 Calditrichota bacterium | reverse complement strand
AAGGAATCAATTATTTCATCTCCGGCAATTACACCTGAGGGAACAATTTTTACTACTTCGACTGATATTAAACTCTATGCCATAAATTCTGTCGGACAAATAATGTTGGAAAAAAAGCTTCCTACACATATGGTTGGGGCACCAACACACTCCCCAGTCATTGGTGTAGATGGAACGGTTTATATATCCTTTTATAAAGGTAAAATAAATTCTGTTTCACCTGATGGTGTGCTAAATTGGATAAGCAGTGTGGATACATATGTACATGCATCACCGGCTCTCGGACCTGACGGTACCTTATATGTTGGAACCCCGTATCAGGGATTTTTCGCTCTGAATTCCGATGGATCACAAAAATGGAACTTCAAGACCGAAGGAGGAGTCAAGGCTTCTTCGATCATCGGCCAGGATGGCACTGCTTATATTGGTACATTTAATGGTAAATTCTACGCAATTAATCCGGATGGCACACAAAAATGGCAATTTCAAGCCGCTGATGATATCCAAACATCGGCAGCCATTGGACGCGATGGGACTGTTTATATCGGCTCATGGGATAAAAATGTCTATGCTCTTAATCCCGACGATGGAAACAAGAAATGGTCATTTGAAGCATATGGCAAAATACTTACATCATTTGCCATTGGCGTGGACGGCACAATTTATTTTGGATCAGAAGACAATCGAATCTATGCGGTCAATTCAGATGGATCAGGGAAGTGGAACTTTGTGACAGGTGGTGCGGTCTATTCGACACCGGCAATTGGCAGGGATGGCACAATATTCGTCGGCTCAGACGACTATAAACTCTACGCTATTAATCCGGACGGGACAAAAAAATGGCATTATTCAACAGGTAGCCTGGTGCGATCGTCGCCAGTGATTGATTCCGATGGTGTTCTGTATGTTGGATCATACGATGATTATTTATATGCAATTAAAACAGAATCTGGCGGCCTCGCCGACAGCCCCTGGCCGAAATTCCGGGGCAATGCACAGAACACAGGAAACATGCAGAAAACCAACACCTCTGTCGTCGCAGCTGAAAACTCTATTTTACCGCAGGCATTCCAGCTTCACCCGCCATTCCCGAATCCGTTTAATCCGCAAACACAGATTCAGTACGATTTGCCGCGTGATGCGCATGTGCGCATCGTGGTTTACAACACACTGGGACAGGAAATTGACAGGTTGGTGGACATGCAGAAAACAGCCGGTGTGCATCACTTGATCTGGCAGGCTGAAGGAATCCCCTCCGGTGTATACTTTGTGAGAATTGAGGCTGGACGTTTTGTTGCGACGAAAAAGTGTGTGTTAATGCGCTAAACTTGGTGAATTGTGGGATTGTAAGGGCTGTGTCAAAACATGAATCTGTGTTATAAATATACAAATTTATGAATACGTGCAGAATCTATATTGTTAATAATCTATCTCGAAGCATCCTGAGTAATCCCGCGCATTTTGCGGGATGTATCGAAGGGTGCGTGCTCAGGAATGCACCCGCACCTTTCGATACGCCCCGCTTAAAAGCAGCGGGGCTACTCAAGATGCTTATTTATGAAATAAACTAAAATCCTGTTAAGCATACGGTTATCAGTATTTTTATTCACTACTTTGATGTTTTGATATAGTCCCATCGTTTACTTGAAGCATTGCATGAGTGAAGCAGGTTTGAGAGACTGAAGTCTCCACTACGAACTTGAATGCAATCGAGAAGGGGGAAAGTCGCCTCACCACCTCTTGCGCTCGCGCAGGCTGGTAATGTGCGCGACGTGGTGTTTGCCGTGCCAGGCGTACAAGCCCGTCATCCAGTCTAATGCCATAATCCGTTTTGCTTCCGGGTGATAGAATTCGCGTTGCAGTTGATCCCGGCTCAATGTTTTTAAAAAGGCAATCCACTTTTCATGAAAAGCATCGAGAAAGTTGAGCGAGAGTGCGATGTCGAGTTTTGTATCCGGGAGTTCTGCCCACAGCTTTTCGTTGTAGGCTTTAATTACCGGCTTGTCCTCGGTCAAGGCCCACTTGTAGCGAATCATCGAGTTGAGATGACTGTCAGCGACGTGGTGCACGACCTGCCGTACGGTCCAGCCGCCCTCGCGGTAGGGGGTATCAAGTTGCTCATCCGTGAGTCCTGCGACCGTTTTTCGCATGGCTGCGGGTAGATTTTTAATCTCCTCAATCCATTCCTGAATGTGCACATCTTCTATGACATTGGGAGCAATAAATTGGCCAATGGGGTAGCGTAAGTCTTCCATTTTTATTATTCCAAGCTTGATATTAGGGAAAGGAAATGCAATTCATTAAAACCGAATGTTTTTATTGCTGTTTATTTGGAATGTGAGTTGTGTCGATTTACTCATTTCTATCCTTTCTGGCTGCAACATTAAAATGGTAAAAATATTTTTCCCACAGTGCATCTGTCGATCCGTATTCATTGCTGCCGTAAAAATAGTCAATGATTGCTTCCCGCAACCGGGTAAGTTCTTTATTATGTGAATTGATTTCAACAGATTCTATTGTAAAAGAAAGAAGTTCAAGTGCCCGAACAACTGCCTTCAAACAATATTCTTCTTTTTTCTTGTTTTTCCAATTTAGTGCGCGACTGATTTCGCTGCCAATATTCGCCATTTGCTCAACAAACGGCATTTCTGCCCAACGACCAGCAGCGAGACTTTTATGCTGATGTCCCATTTACTTCTTTATCCATCTGATTTGTCCGATTGCATTATCACTTTTTCCAATTTGAATATAGTAAAAATTTCGTTTCATGTAAATAACGTGTTTTAATATGCTTATTCGAAAAAAGATAATAATTGATAATTACGGGTTATGAATCATCCTATTAATTTTTTAAATGACTTGCAGGGAAAAAAATTGCTTCTTTATCCAAAATACTCTTATATTTGTCCCCATAATTCGTTGAGAATTCGTGTTGCCGATTCTTTTTGTGATTAAAAAACTTAATTTTTTCATGTAATTTTTATTTATCCACCATCTCGTTTTCAGCAACTGTGATTGAAAGAATTTATTTTTATCCAAAACATAAATTGCCGAGGGAATTATGAGCTTTTCTGGAACTGAACTAATCATCCTGTCTATCTTTCTTCTATTGTCATTAGTAAAATTTTTGCGGGATTTTTTCAACCATGTCCGCCCGATTTTCAAAGGTGAGCCGGATCGTGTGCGTACAAACCAATTCTGGAAACGAATGCTCAT
>QQUM01000488.1 GCA_008501545.1 Calditrichota bacterium | reverse complement strand
CGTAATTATTCGCCAACATACAGCGAAGTCGTCGATATAGAGAATCGCTTAGCTGCAACGGAAGAAAAATTTCTAAAAGAAATAGAAGATATCATTGCTCAGGAAGAGACAAGCATCAAAGTGTTGATGTCGCAGGAGAAAAAACTGAATGTTGCGATGGACAGCGTGCGTGTTGCTATCAAAAAGCTATCGAACACGGATTATGAGTTGACGCAGATTTCTCGTGGAATCGAGGATACGCGGGAACTGTACTCTATGTTGTTGCGGCAGCGGGATAATGCACGCCTGTCGATGGAAAAGGCACAGCATGGATTGCGGGTATTGACCGTGAGTCCGCCAACTGTGCCGTTGCACCATTCCCGGCCAAAACGCCGATTGGGACTGATTATCTCGCTGGTGACCGGCTTCCTGCTTGGAACAGGAAGTGCATTTGTACTCGAATTTGTACAAATGTTTGCAGCCGACCACCCGGATGGTGATCTGTCGACGTTTCAACGCGTGACCGCTGCGTTGCTGAGCAAAGAACACATGCAAACGGAAGTACACCCTAACTAATGTTAAGCAAGGAAGCGACAATCGAAACGATTTCCCGTAAAGGACTTTTTCAGGGAGACAGACCACACACTGCCGACATTCTCGGTGTCCGCGTCGATTTGGTTGATTATGCCGAGACAGTTGCCAAAATCGATATGGCAATTCGGTATAAATCCAGGATGACCATCGGCTTCACCAACGTTTACACCATCATGTGCTCGCAGCACGATGAGGAGTTGAATCGGGCAATTAACGGATTCACACTTTCCGTTGCCGACGGGATGCCGCTGGTCTGGTTGTCACGTTTCACCGACAACCCGCTGCACACACGGGTTTATGGTCCGGATTTATTTTTAAAAATTTGTGAATTGAGTGAAACAAAACACTACCGCCATTTTCTTTATGGCAGCAAGTCTTTTGTCCTGGATAAGCTTGAAAAAAACATTTTAAATCATTTCCCCAAGCTTGAAATCGCCGGTAAAATTTCCCCGCCTTTTCGTCCGTTAACTGCAGAGGAAGAACAGGCTTTTGTTGATGAAATCAACAACTCAGGCGCCGATATCGTGTGGATTGCCATAGGCAGCCCGAAGCAGGAAAAATGGATGGCTAAAATTCGGCCCCGATTGCATGTGCCTGTTCTTGCCGCTGTTGGCGCCGCTTTTGATTTTCATGCACTCACAAAAAAACAGGCGCCACCCGTCATTCGCAACAATGGCTTTGAATGGCTTTTTCGTCTGCTCTATGAACCGGGACGGTTGTGGATGCGTTACCTGGTTTATAATCCATTGTTCGTGCTGAATGTAATTGGTCGAATCATTCGAAGAGGCCTTCAGGTTTTTAAAACCTGAGAGATTGCTTTCTTCCCTGTTCTCCGGAGTTTTGGCATCTCATGGCACCCGTTTCAAATTCACAAAACGTACAAAATTTACACCCGGCAATGGCGCACTTTCTTCAGGGCATTCGCTACAAGGTTTTGCCCTTGCTGCACTACCTGCCCCTCGTTCTCATATTCGCTTTTGTCCTTTACATGCCATCCCCGAGACTTGGCACGGACCTGACAAAGATGGAATTGCAGGCGATGGGGGACGTGAACAAGCGCATCATTTTTAGCCTGGCTTTCCTCATCGCATTCATTGGAATTATTCGAAAACCCGGGGCCTTAAAGCACTACTTGATGGAGCCCAGATTACTCCTTGTATTGCTCATCTATGCCTTGCTGACCGTGCTTTGGGCGTCGTCTACAATTGTTGCTTTTAAACGTTGGATGCAATTTGCCGGCTTTCTCCTGGTTGTTTGGTGTGCTTTGCTGCCTGAGGGCTCACCCGGAAGAATTCTGAATATCTTGCGCTTCCTCTTTACGACAGCCCTTGTTCTCAGTCTGATTTATTCGCTGCTGGGAAAAGCAAATTCGATCGAAATAACAACGGGCGCCTGGCGTGGTATCTTCTCTCATAAAAATATTCTTGGCCAGGTCAGCGCAATAACACTCATATTGTGGTTTCCGACTTTTTCCAGTTTGAATTCGTGGAAAGTATGGCTTTTAGGACTTTTGAGTTCAGTTATGGCGCTTTTTTTGTTGTTGAAAAGCGATAGCGCGACAGCATTTGTAATTTTTGCCCTGGTATTTCTTGGCTGGGTCATTTTTTATTTACCCTTTCGTCGTGAAATAAAATATTTTCTTGTTCCGGTGCCGTTTCTCATCTTTTTGTTTTGGATCACCAATTTTCAAAAGACGGGCATCGACGAGATGTTTTTTAATACCCTGAACCGTGACACATCTTTCACGGGTCGAACCGTTTTATGGGAAGCGTTTTTGGAAAATACGGGTTCACACACTCTTTTTGGCTCCGGATACAACAGTTTTTGGATCAGCACCAACAAAACCGCACAAAATTTAATTCAGCAACTGGGTTGGGATCCCGGACAAGCACACAATGGTTATCTGGATATCTTGAACGAACTGGGCTTGATTGGTGGCGTATTATTCGGTCTTTTCCTGTTGCAGGCTTTGATACGAACCAGGCGGTATCAGAATATTGACAGGGAGGTGGGCACGGTGTTGTTTTTCATCATGCTTTCGCAAATATTGTACAATTATGTCGAAACAAGTTTTTGTCGAAGCAGCAGCTTGGGATGGTTGGCCACATTGGTTTCGGCGGTCATTGCGTCTCATGTTTTAAATCGGCAGAAAAAAGCAGGGGAAAACGAAAATTGAATTTCGCTGCGGCTTACAACAAACGTGTTTGCATATCCGGAAAATCTGGCAGAAAGCCGGACATTTCCATTTGTATCTCGACGTACAAACGGCCGCAACAATTGCATCGCCTGCTGCTGAATTTATCCGGCCAGCTTATGGAATTGGCCTATGCCTGTGAGGTGATTATCGTGGACAATGATGAAGTTGGCAGTGGACGAATGGGCCTGGTTAACCAGTGGCCGGTCGATGTCCCTCTCCGATATTTTATCGAACCTCGGCAAAATATCTCTCATGCCCGCAACAAGGCAATTGATGAAGCCGCTGGCGCCTGGGTCGCTTTTATTGACGACGATGAAATTCCGGCAGATAACTGGCTGCAACAGTTTTGTGAAATGGGCAGCAAAGTCAAAGGAGATGCATTTTTCGGGCCTGTTTTGCCACGCTTTGAACGGGATGTGAGTTCATGGCTTGCCAAAGATTCGTTGTACCACC
>QQUM01000730.1 GCA_008501545.1 Calditrichota bacterium | reverse complement strand
TGTGATCAAGAATCCTGAATGGGTAAGTTCCAGTCAAATGACCGAAACACTGGACAGGATAACCGACGAAGACCGTGAGAAGTTTTTTGAGAGTTTGTCTGTCGTAATCAACGAAAGCTTGATTAACAATTAATGGTAAAGTGGTCACAGAAGTTTTTCTGACCTCCTTTGTAAATGGTTCGCGTGGAACCAAGGAATGAGAACCGCAGGACGCGTTCAAAATACATTGTAATTTTTTCATGAAGAACCACATTTGGCAAAACATCTGGATGTGGTTTTTTTTTGTAGGTCGGCTTTAAAACAAAGGAGTGCAATCCTTTAAAGGATGCACTCCTTTGTTTTTAAACAATTTGTTCGACTGTGACCAAGTTTAGATTTTAATTATACTTTGTAAAATTGTATTTCTGCCTTAATGCAATTTTTTCATCATCCGGCAGTGCCACAAAATACTTTTTCCAACCCGGACAAAAGTTGATATGCCAACGCCAGAAACGACCGGCAAGGGATTTTGGATTGGCTTCATGCCTGGCACGCAAAGTACAGTTTTCACAATTTGATTCGGCCATTGTTTTTCTCCTTTCTATGCATTTCAATGTTTTATGAAGAGATTCAAACTGGCTTCAACGAATAATCCATATTTTTCTATTGTGTTGCAGAATTCACCAGCTTTTCAGTTATCATAATGCGCAATCATTTTTTCCAGATATCTCGATTTAATCTGCTTGTTCGCCAGGAACTGCTTTACCGGCGACAAACGCAAAATGGCGCCAAGTACCGCCGCCAATGCACGGTGGCTCCACAAAACACGATTGTCGAAAATCAGGTGCTGCAATTTACCGCGCTCGATAGCCATTACCACAGCCCGGTGTGTACCATTCAACGGCGTAATTACGCGCTGTTCCCGCGACTTTAACGTGATACTGTCTTTTTCGCAAACACGGGCACAGAGTCCGCAACCAAGACAGAGCTTTTCATCCAGTTTGGCCTTTTTGAAGCGAGGTTTTTTGGGATTATTCGCTGTAACCAACGTCATGGCTTCCACCGGGCACACAGAGACACATTTGCCACACCCGTTGCAGTTTCCGGTTTCAATGTCAGGTAAAAAATTGGTCGTATGCACTGGATTGAGAATAGCAAAACGCTGTGCGGCCAACATCGCCTCGCAGCAGCACCCGCAGCAGTTGCAGATAAAATTCACACGATTGCGTACATTTTCACCGAATTGTACCAGGTTGTTTTCATAAGCCTCGTGCAACAGGTCCATGCACTCTTCTTTATCGATTTTCCGCGCATGGCCGTGGCGTGCCAGCGCGGCAGCTGAGGTGTTGAACGTCATGCAAATATCCAGTGGTTTGTCGCAGGCTTTGTCCATGTGCATCATTTTGTGGCGGCAATAACAGGTTCCCACTGCCAGATCGGTCGCGGTGTTGATAACTTCTGTTGCTCGTTCGTAATCCAGAACATGCAAGGCATTTTCTTCTGAAAGTTGTCCTTCATTGACATAAACACGCCCTAACTGGGTTTCGCCATGTGTGAAAAGCTCGCGCACGAAATCTTCTTCCACATTCAGATATTCATAAAACAGCTCGCCCAATGCTTTTTGATCATAACCGTTGTTGACACGCATCATGGAAAATTCGAAAAAACCGGCCATGGGCGGTGGCAAGGCGTATTGCATTTCGCCGTTCTGTTCGATATCCACCAGCATTGCGCGGCTGGCCAGCGCCTCCAGAATTTTCCGGGTGCTGGTTAAATCCATTTTCCAGATGGTGCTGGCTTTTTTTGCGGTAAAAGGTTTGATGGGCAGCAAGGCGACAAGGGCAGCTTCTTTTTTGCTAAACAGGATTTTGAGAATTTTATTGAGTAAATCGCTGGGCGGAGCGCCCTGGGGAAATCGATTCAGTCGCTCGACAAGGTCGGAATAGCCGTTTTTAATTGTGTGATGCGCCATGTTTGCCTCCGTTTGGTTACCATATCGAAAATATACTCATTCCCAGTCTCCAGACTGGGAATGCCCATTAGGTGGCTCCAGCCACCCGTAACATATTCTCTGCCGCCATACAAGCTCGCTTAAACTTACTGCAGGCAGGAGCCTGCGACCATGTGTTCCCAGTCGGAGACTGGGAACAAGCGTATAACTCTACCACTCACAAATCCCCACTTTTGCCTCCAGTCCGGCATAATTCCTCGCACTGGAATACAACCAGTGTTCCGGGTGCTCAACATAGCCGCGTTTTACCGGATTGAGATGTATATACTCAATCTTTTGTCGCATCATAGCTGGAGTTTGGATTTCTTGTGGATGAGAGCCTTCTTGCCAAAGTTGATAATCCTGATTTTGTTTGTGTCGAAGTTTGTGCCAGGCCAGTTGATCTAATAAAAAGTTGTTTTTAGCCTCTTTTAAATGATCAATTATCTGCCGCGCGGTGAAGGATTTGAACGATCGGATTTCTTCACTTAATTTTGGTGAATACGCAATAAGATGCATGTGGTTTTCCATTAGAATATAAGCAAATATTTTTATCCGATTTTCCTTCATGAGAAAGTTCAACGAATCAAAAGCAACTTGTGCAAAAAGCGGTTTAGCAAAAACCGGCAGCCAGTTGACTATAGTAGCTGTAAGGAAATATGGATGCATGTCTGAAAATATCTTATACCGGGTACGCGACATCTTTTTGTCCTTTTGTTGTTTTGCTGGTTTGGTACGAATGAGCTTGTGGCTGCAAGCTCGATTCCAGTCTCCCTGATTGGGATCGCCTGGTTGAGTGGCTGCAGCCACCAATTGCCTACGCTATGCAAGCTCGTTTAAACCCACACTGCAGGCTGGAGCCTGCAGCCATGCGTTTCCAGTCGGGAGACTGGGAACGAGCGTAACATCCGAAAGGATGACTCTTGCGCTCGTTCCCGGTTTCCAAAAAGGGAACGACTTCTTTGTGGCTGCAGCCACCTGTAGATACCTTTTGCCCTCCATGTTTTTTGCTGCAGGCGGAGCCTGCGGGTACCTGTTCCCATCAGGAAACGGGGAACAGCTTGATAGAATAAATATAATTTACTCAAATTTAAATATTAAAGTTTTTCTGGAAATTTTTACAGGCATGAACTAAATAACCAATTTCTTCTGTTAAGTAGTTGGCGCAATTTCACACACAGAACAAAAGGAGAAAACCATGTTTAATGACAAAAATCCAGTGAATTGGTTTGAAATTCCAGTAACAGATCTTGAT
>QQUM01000805.1 GCA_008501545.1 Calditrichota bacterium | reverse complement strand
ATGTACTCAAAGCCCTGAACCAGCACTTTCCTATGGATATTCGGACCGGACAATACTTTACAATCGTCTATGGGATTTTAAATACAAAAACCTTCGAATTCCGCTTTTCTTCCGCCGGCCATCCACCGATAATTTTATCTGAAAATGAAAATGGAACAAAAGATCTTCCGTGCCCCGGACTGCCAATTGGATTTGATGATGACACCGATTACAATGAAATCTGCTTGCAATTAACGCCGGGCAGCCGTTTGTATTTCTACTCGGATGGAATAAACGAGACGAAAAACGAGAAAAAGGAAGAGTTTGGTGTTACAAACCTGGTTCGCAGCATTGCATCTTTGAAAAGCTGTGAACTGCGTCACACACTGGATAAAATAGTCGATGAAGTCCGTGACTGGAATTGTAATACATCCTTTGACGATGATATCACAATTTTGAGTTTAGAAATGAAATAGTCGCATAAATCTGTAAGCCAAACCAAGGTCAAACTCTATTGAAGATACTCATAGCTGATGATGATCAGTATCACAATAAATTGCTGCAAATGCAATTATCGAAATGGAACTATGATGTAGTCGCTGCTTATAACGGCCGGGAAGCGCTAGAGATTTTACTCGAAGCAGATGGACCAAAATTGGCAATTCTGGATTGGATGATGCCGGAGATGGATGGGATCGCTGTGTGCAGGGAAATACGCAGCAAAGCCAATAATGATTATATCTACATCATTCTACTGACCGCACGCGATCAAATGTCTGATTTTCTGGAGGGAATGGATGCGGGGGCTGATGATTTTATTACCAAACCATTTAAAGACCAGGAATTGCGTGCGCGCTTGCGGGCGGGCATTCGTATTCTTGACCTGCAATCCGATTTACTTGCTGCACGGGATGCGATTCAATACCAGGCGAACCATGATCCACTGACAGGCCGCTGGACACGGGCTGCCATCTTTGAAATTTTGGAAAAAGAGATTGCCCGTGCTACCCGTGAACATAGCTATCTCAGCCTGATGATGATAGACATCGACCATTTTAAAGAGATTAATGATAAATTCGGCCACCTCGCCGGGGATGAAGTATTGCGCCAGGCTGTAAATCGCATGCAGCACTCACTGCGACCCTACGACAGTATCGGGCGATATGGTGGAGAAGAATTTCTCGTCGTGCTGCCCGGATGCAGTGAGAAAGATGCACATAATCTGGCACAGCGATTGTGTAAAGCAATCTGCAGTCAACCAATTCCTTTGGGTGACGAGGAAGTGGTTATTACCTTTTCCATCGGGATTTCAGGATTTAAAAGCGAGAAACCTGTCGATTCCATGGAATTTATTGGCAGCGCCGATGCAGCCCTCTACACAGCAAAAAAAACAGGCAGAAATAAAGTCGAAACCAGTGAATTTGATAATATTGATTGAATGTTCTGGCCGATAGGTATTGGTGACAGGTTGCAAACAGTAAAAAATCTGTGACACAAACCAAGCATCTGCTTAAAAAAAGAACTTTCCCGAAATCTGCGTCACCGTTATTTACATAAGAATCCCAAGGTTGGAAACCATTTTTTACAGCAAATAGGGAAATGTCCGTGTTTTCTGTTTTTCTGGTTTTCGTCTTGTGCTCCTTGTTTTTTCTTTAATCCTCCTGCCATAACCTGTTTATTTTCTTGATTTGAAAAATGAAAATCTGCATATTTCACCTTCTTTTTTAACGCCATAAAATGACAGATCGGGAACCGGAATAATGTGGTCTATACAAGATTCGCTTGAACTATATAATGTAAAAAAATGGGGCAATGGATTTTTTGATATTAATAAAAAGGGGAATGTTTCTGTTTTACCAACACGCAATCCTAATGAAAATATCGATCTAAAAACACTCATCGATGATTTACAGTCCCGCGGTATTCAATTACCAATCCTCCTGCGTTTTTCCGATATACTGTATGAACGCATGCGGGAAATTCGTGGCGCTTTCGAGAACGCGATTAATGAGTATGCATATGGCGGTGGTTACCACGGCGTTTACCCGGTAAAGGTAAATCAGGTCAGGCAGGTTGTCGAATCGATTGTTGATTCCAGCAGGGAATGCCGGTATGGTCTTGAAGTTGGATCCAAACCGGAATTGATGATGGTATTGGGACTGGTAACAGACAAAGAAGGCATTGTAATTTGCAATGGCTATAAAGACGCTGAATTCATCGAATTGGCATTGCTGGGGAAAAAACTGGGCACAAAAATAATTCTCGTCATCGAAAAATTCTCTGAACTTGAACTTACCTTGAACATCGCACGCAAACTCGATATAGAGCCCAGTATTGGCATTCGGATTCGACTCAGCTCCAAAGGTGCGGGTAAATGGGCCGAGTCCGGGGGAGATCGCTCGAAATTTGGCCTTGGTCCGGTTGAGATTGTGCATGCAATTGAACTTCTCAAAAGAGAAGACAGGCTCAGTTGTCTTGAACTGATTCATTATCATCTGGGAAGCCAGATCAACAGTATTACGACACTTAAATACGGGTTACGTGAAGCGGGCCGGTATTATGCTGAACTGATGAAAATGGGTGCAGGCCTCAAATACATCGATACCGGTGGCGGATTGGCTGTCGATTATGATGGGTCCCGTTCGAATCGTTCGTTCTCCTCAAATTATTCCATGCAGGAATATGCCAATACAATCGTCTATGAAATTCAAAGCGTTTGTGATGAAAACGAAATACCCCATCCGACAATCGTCACCGAAACCGGCCGCGCATTAACGGCTTATCATTCAGTGTTGGTTACAAACGTGCTTGGTGTCGCGGAAGTGCCGACCAATCATGTCCCTGTTGAAATTACGGAAGATACCCCCACGCAGGTTGTCGAGCTGCAGGAAACACTCGCCGGAATCGACAAAAATAACTTCCGGGAAGCCTATCATGATATTCAGGATTTACGAAGACAGATACTCGATCTATTCAATCTTGGCTATCTCAGCCTGGAATGGCGTGCCTTTGCGGAATCATGTTATTGGGCGTCGCTGCGTAAAATTTGGGATTTTGCACGGCACATGGATCGTGTTCCCGTGGAACTGGCCCGGCTCGAAAAAGCGATTTCGGATATCTATTTTTGCAACATCTCCATATTTCAGTCCTTGCCAGACACCTGGGCGATTAACCACTTTTTTCCGGTGATCCCAATTCAGGATCTCGACCAAGAACCGGTACGCCATGCCATTCTGGACGACGTTTCTT
>QQUM01000289.1 GCA_008501545.1 Calditrichota bacterium | reverse complement strand
ATCAGGGGAGTATTTTGCCTATGCAAACCAGAAGGGTTATGACGGTAAATTCTACGATGGTGTTGACGATCCTGCTGAAGCAACAGCTATTCGTGTGAAAGAGAATGCTACGGTATCGGGAGTTGATTTTTATCTGCCGCAGTTCGTGACAGCGCTCGGGACGATTTCCGGTGTCGTCACGGAAGAACCGGACACGTTGAGTGAACAGGCGCCGACACCGATCGGTGGTGCATTTGTCATTGCTATCCCCACAACAGGCGGGCCATCACATTTTGATGTCACGGATCCCTTTGGAAATTATCGCATTACTCGATTGCTACGAGGGAATTACATCGTCTTTTCGTGGGCGCCCGGACACACGGGTGAATTCTTTGATAATGTGCAAAATTGGCAACGGGCGACGCGGATCATGATAGTAGAAGATGCAGAAGTGGAAAACATTAATTTTGCACTCGCAGAAACTGAACAAGGTCCCTACACGATTCGTGGCCGAATCCACGCCGGTGAAGGCCAGCAGAAACGGCAGATTGTAAACGCCATTGTCTTTGCGATTGGTGAACGTGGCATGGTTGCTGGCATTACGGATGCAGAAGGACGTTTTGCCATCAGTGATTTACCGGCAGGGAATTATAAAATTCTGGTCGAAGGGGCTGGTATCCAAAGCAGTTATCTTGGCGGCACAAACGAAAACGATGCACAAACATTGGCTCTGGAAGATGGCGTTGCCCTGGATATTGGTGAAATGGCAGTACAGGCAACAACGACAACCGTCGGTGACAACGCCGAGGTGCCCTCGGAATTCTTACTGCACCAGAATTATCCAAATCCGTTTAATCCGGAAACGACGGTTAAATTTACACTTGCCAAAAACGGCAAAACAGTCGTGCAGGTTTTTAATATTCTCGGACAGCATGTCAAAACCCTCGTTGACCAAAATCTGGAAGCAGGGACACATACGGTGCACTGGCAGGGAATTGACAGTTTTGGCAGGATCGTCTCAAGTGGATTGTACGTTCTGCAATTGCGTTCGTCCGGCCAGGCCGCAACAATTCGTATGGTGCTGCTCAAGTAATCGGTGTAAAGCAGGTGGGTTCCCACCTGCTTTCTGTTTACTGAGGCATTCTCATCTGATAGATAATAAAATATCCGGAAATTTGTGCTTAAATACCGACTGAAAAATTTTCTTCTTTGTTTTCTGTTTGCAAATCCTGCGCTTTATGCCCAAACCAGCGAGCATGACAGCCTGACCTTCATCGCAGATTATGAGACAATTTATTTACTCAATCAATCCCGTTTGAAAAAGTGGGCAACGAATCAAAAAGCGCTGGATAAAAATCAGGAAAATGTCCTGGAAATTGATGATTTGCGCAATGAAGCGCAGCTCTTTGCCGAAAGTGGTGATTTCGAAACAGCTGCATTGCTTCTTGATACAGCAATTGAATTGACAAAACTGACAAAGCCAAACTCACTAAAAAAGGAGATGGACTTCGCATTAACCGATCAAAAAGCTGAAAAATTTGATTTAACGCGGCAAATAATTTCAGGGATGGATCTGTGGCAATTCCGGGATGCATATGCTTATCAACTGGAATCACAAAGCAGTGAGGCGGCTTTGAATCCCTTCGGTGGATTGCGGATTTTGGGAAATTACCGGTATACGACGGCAAGCGTGTTCGAAATTATGTCGCAATTGAAGGTATCGAAAGATTATAATAATGTAGAACTTAATCTTAAACATTCATACGGCAGGCCTGATGGATACACGTTGGTTGTTGAAAATCGCCTCGAAGGCACAAAAGAAATTCGTTCGTTCGATTCGCAATACATTGGCAATACACTTTTGTTTGATTCCCGGTTCAATCTAAACGATCAGTTCAATTTGTCAGCAGGCAATGACTATCGCGTTCGCCGTTACAGCGGCGAGGATGCATTCTCTGACAGTTACCAGCAAAACCGTATTTTTACAACCGTACAATACAATCCATCCATTTCAACACGCGCCTTTGGAAATTACAATTACAGCACCAGAAGCCATGACAAAATTGATTCATTGGATTACTTTGAACACCGATTCGACCTCAGCCTTTTTTATTTAACAACCGAAAACACTTCCATTTTTTTAGAAAACACCTGGACTCGACGTAATTATTATAACAATAGCAGCACGGCCAGTTTTTTCAAATCCTACCAGGAAGAATATATTCTGGGTGATATTAAAATAGGGCTTTCAAAACGTGTGGCGCTGGGCGTGCGTTCAGATTTTACGCTGCGCTTCCACGATGAGAACACGGTAGTAAATGAAAATGGCGCACATAATCAGGCGAACAACGAGTGGACAATACCGGATTATATAAACTTTTCCGGAAATCCCCGCTTGTTATTCACAATCTTTTCAGACTGGCAACTTGGCGTTGGATATTTGTATAACCTAAGGTTGTACCGTGAAAATATACTCGATTCTCAACCATCAGTAACTTCAGCCACGACAACAGCGCTTGAATATTTACAAAATGATATTCTGTTTGATGATTATTATTCCCACGGGATAAGTCTGAGCATCGAACTGTTTCGAATTGATGGATTGATGATTAGCCTGACGAATCAATATCAGCAAAAATATTTTCCAAACTCACCCGATATAGCGGGGCGACTGTTTAACCAGGACACCCGCATAAATTCCATTCTTCTTTTCTCTTCATGGACCATAAATTCTAAATGGGAAGTGAATGCGCTCGTCAACTATGATGATGAGCAGGCTTTGTATGATGAGCAAAGTGATATGAATAATTCATTCCTGTCCTTCGATATATCTTATAGTTTTTAATTCTAATTCTGCAGGTGAATCGAAACAATTTCGAATTCAGCGCGTCAACACCACGGGAGTTGAGAAATTAATTTGTAATTGCAATAAATAATCGAAGGAGGATTCCATGGCCAAGTCGAAAAATCAGATAATGATAGGCCTGTTTCTCATCACCATTGGTGCAGTCCTGTTCTTAAACGAATTGCGTTACCCCTTTCTCGATGGAGCCGTTTGGGGCGCTTTCGTTTTGTTTGCATTTAGTATGATCGCTTTTTGGGGCTATTATCAGGATAAAGCACCCTGGAAGATCGTTCTGGGTATATTTTTACTTTTTTTAGCAGTGATTGTTTATATCGAACATATGGGATTTATTTATGGTGACCTTACAGGATCATTGGTCTTGTGGAGTTTGTCAGCGGCCTTTCTTGCGGTCTTT
>QQUM01000397.1 GCA_008501545.1 Calditrichota bacterium | reverse complement strand
ATTTTAAAGAAAGAATTCAAAATTGAGGGCAGCGTCAGAGCAAAACGGAAGAAATATATTCCAGTCGTTTTATCAAGAGAAGAAATCGATCGTATTCTCAAGCAGTTGACTTATCCATTCGACTTGATTGTTAAACTCCTTTATGGCTGTGGCCTGCGACTCTTCGAATGCTTGCAATTGCGAATTAACAACCTAAATTTTGATACCATGATTTTGACTGTGCATGATGGTAAAGGGCAAAAAGATCGGACTGTACCCATTCCTGCAACCATTAAAGATGAGCTTCTAAAGCATATTGATCGTGTTCACAACTTGCATGAAAAAGATAGAGCTGCTGGTTATAATGGGACATTCATGTTTGGCGCATTTGAGAAAAAATCACCGAATTCAGCAAAGGAATTCATTTGGCAATGGTTGTTTCCAGCAAAATCACTTACTATTGTTCCAGAAACCAATGAAAGCAGGCGTTATCATTTTCATCCATCACATGTACAAAAAGCACTTAAAAAAGCTGTACATAAAGCGAAGATTACAAAGCGTGCAACACCTCATACGTTCCGTCATAGTTTTGCAAGTCATCTGCTACAGAATAATTATGATATTCGAACCATCCAGGAGCTTCTTGGGCATAGCGAGCTTAAAACAACCATGATCTACACACATACTGTACAGAGTATGACAATAAAAGAAAGAAAAAGTCCCCTGGATTTTACGACAGATTGAGTTAACGGAAAGATTTTCTAACAAGGCAAAAGATGAAAAAGCTGTATTTAGTCCGGCATGCGGATGCTGAATCGCCGCACTTTGGTGGGAGCGATTTCAATCGAAAACTCACAGCTTTTGGTGAAAATAAAGCAACTTCTCTCGGGCTTTTATTAAAAAACCGGTATATCGATCCGGATTTGATTGTTTCCAGTGATGCGCTGCGGGCAAAACAAACCGCGCACATACTCGCTGAAACGCTTAATTACAAGAAGCAAATAGTTCAGGAGAATAAAATATATATGGGGGGCGAGCAGCAGTTAAACGATTTTCTTATGATGCTTGATCCGGACATCAAATCGGTTGTTCTTGTGGGGCACAATCCAACCCTTTCTGCCTTTGCCCATACGCAAGCATTGCAGGCGAGTTATTCCATGCAACCGGCGGGTGTTATTGGGTTGACGTATTCCGTCCATGATTGGAGCGAAATCAATTCGCGGGATTGTTCATTTCTTTTTTACGAATGGCCAAAATAATTCTGCACCGCAGCAAATTCTTCCGGTGTGTTGATGTTGAATAAAGTGAGTGCATTCTCTTCGCTTTTTTCCAACTCAATTTCTGCGGTCGGTATCTCCCTGAAGAGTTGTCCCGCCTTATAGCGCTTGTTTGCAACCAATGCCTTGATGACTGGCATTGCCGTTTGTGGGTAAATCGCACACAAGGGTTCAATTCTTTCTTGTGAGCGAACAGCAGTAATTTTGTCAACTTCGATTTTTTGTAAAAGCCGTTGTAATAACGTGATTGAAATAAAGGGCATATCACAACCCAGCACAATGCAATTTGGATTGGAGCTGTGCACTAATGCCGTGTAAATTCCTGCGAGTGGACCGATGCTTGGCATCTCGTCTGTGTATAGTGGTCTCTTGAGAAATCGATACTTTTCCGGTTCATTGCTCACTATAAACAAATCATCGCTGAGTTCCTGCAAAACATCGTGTACGTGCTGAATGAGCGGTTTCCCATTCATATTCATCAGTGCTTTGTTTTGTCCCATCCGGTTTGATTTTCCGCCTGCCAATATTGCAGCAGAAACACGCGTTTTTTGGAAGGTTTTCCCCATTCCTTTACTCCGTAATCCGGTAAAATTCTTTCATCAAATAATAAAGCAAAGCCACAGCAATGATAAGAAATATCGGATTAATATGCCCGTGCCATTCCATGAAGGTTAAATTTTCTTCGGTTGTATTGACAAGAATGATTGAAATCAGGTTATTGGTTGCGTGTACCACGGCTGCCGGCCAAATCGAGTTGCTGCGCCAGGCCAACACACCGATTATTACGCCGAGAAAAACGATTTGCACAACTGCAAACGGATTGCCGTGCATGAGTGCGAAAACAAAGGCAGTAGCGAGAATTGCCCGGGTGATGTCCAAAGCATTTTCCAACACTTGTTGAAGCAGGCCGCGAAATATCATTTCTTCGAAAACGCCGGCAAGAATAACGACAATTAGAAGCAGGAATATCCAGTCCGAAGTCGTGTCAGCAGTAAAAAATTGTTTGTAGAGTTGTACTATTTCTTCAGGCATGGGAAGAAATTTTTCTATTATCAGATTGATTTCTTCAAAAAGCAAAGTGAGGGGAAAAGCCATGGCAAAGCTTATGATGAGAACCGGCGGTTGGACTTTATTTAATCGAAAAGCAACCTGTGCTGGAAGCTGTTTTTTTCTGATGTAGAACAGTGCCGGCACTATAATCAAACACTCGCCGAGCATGAGTTGCCATTTTGAATCCATACTCAAAATTCCGAGCTGATCCAGCACAATCGGTGAAACCATGAGCAGACCAAAGGTGATGATGAGCAGGAAAAAAACATCCTTCGGGGGAGGCCATTCGGTCGTTTTCGGTTCGGTATTATTCATAAATCAACTTCGTCCCGGTTCACAAAATTTTGCCATGAGAATTGCGGCAGCGCTTGCAACATTCAGAGATTCAACCTTGCCTTTGCCCTCGATTGCCAGAATTTCATCGGCTGCTTTCCTGCTTTGCCTGGAAAGCCCCTTTGCTTCATCACCGAGGAGTAAAATTGATTTCTCCGGAATCTGCACATTGGAGAGACTTGTGGTGCCGTTCTGGTCTGCAGCAAAAAGTGTAAAACCGGCTGCTTTCGCTTTTTGCAGAAACATGGGAAAATCTTCAACTTCGAGAAATGGAAGATGAAAGATAGCGCCCATGGACGCCCGCAGCACTTTATCGTTATGCCAGGCAACAGTGTTTTTCCCTATGGCCATCCCGGTTACACCAAACCACTCTGCTGTTCGTATGATTGTCCCCAGGTTTCCTGGATCATTGAGTTCATCAATGGCGATTACAATCCCTTTTTTTTCATTGAGCAGGCTGTCAGCATTAAGCGCTTGTTGTGGAAAGCGGAGGAGCGCACCGATTCCCTGCGCATGCGCCGTGTTAGAAATTTTTTTAAAATCACGTTCGCTGGTTAGAAAAACAGGCGGTTTGTTTGATTCAACAGCATCCAGAATCAGGG
>QQUM01000451.1 GCA_008501545.1 Calditrichota bacterium | reverse complement strand
GCCATACCGGAAGCGAAGAGGATGCCGGCCTCACCATGTTCCAGTTCTGCCAGTTTCGCAGCAAGGACTTCCTGGTTTGGTGTATTGAAATAGCGTGGATAGGCTTTTTTCTCTAAATCGAGATAAGCGTGCGATGTCGATGGAAAAATTGGTGTAAGCACCCCGTGGGTCAGCGAATCATGGAATTGTCCGCTGTGTATACACATTGTTTTCTGCGATTTCGAATTAGACATGTTGTTCCTTTATTTTTTTAAAATTACGGTGGGAAATTGGTGGAAATAAAATAAAAAAATTTCCGTTTTAAACAAATTTTTGAAGAGATGGGAGTGCGCAGGGCACATTTTCTGATGAATGTTTTAGCAATATAACGGAGTTCTCAATTTAATCCCCGCCTCCTGATTCATTTCGCAGAATGTGATCAAAAATCTGCGCCAGTGCTTGTGTTTGTTTTTTTCGATCAAATTGATTCACAAATACATCATCCACTGGTTTATTATGTTTTCCGTTTTTCCATTCAGTGACGAGTTTTTGGATTTGCCCGGTGATGGATTCTTTTGGTGATTTGAAGCCAATGTAAGCATTGCTGTACGTTTGCACCAATTTACTTAATTCCCCCGGAGAATTAACAACGAGTAAAACAGGTTTTCGCAGGTAAAAATACTCGAAGGTTTTCGCGGGGATTCCTTCTTTGTTCCCCTCGTTGCTGGCAAAGAGCAACAAGACATCGGCTTGATCCATCAAATCGAGTGATTTTTTATAGGGTTGAAATGGCACAAAATCACAAATCTTTTTGAGCTCCGGATATGGTTTAAACCAGGACTTATTGCCTGTTGGACCGACAATTTGCAGCTGCACGAGCTGCCTTATTGAGCTGTCCTGTCGAATGGTTTCATCCAGAGCGCGGAGGAAAGCTTCAGGCGATGCCTTGTTGGAGAAACGGCCGCAATAGGTCATTCTGAGCTTCGTATCGCTGCGGTTTTGATTATCTCCCTTTGAGAAATCACTGGCGTCGTAACCGTTTGGAATAGTAAAAATTTTCCTGATATTGGTTTTGGATGCAAAATTTCTGCGTGCACTATCCAATAAAGTGATTATAGCAGCGCTTTCCTCACAAATTTTGCTTTCCAATTCGAGTTGCCTGGCTGTGTTTGGCAGTTTATAAAAGTTTAGATCACCTGACCATTCATCCCGGAAATCGGCAACATGTTTTATGTTTGTCCTCTGCGCTATTTCCTGGGCGATAAGCTGGACTGAATGCGGCGGGGAAGTGGAAAATACAAGCTGGATGTTGTGCTTTTTAACCAACTGAATGCCCTTACGAACCGCTGTCCATTTCCAGAAAATGTGTTTGTCCGGCACGCATTTTTTACGCATAACCTTGCGGATTTCGCCTGGCATATAAGCTGGTAAATCCCTTGTCTTGTAAATTTTGAGCTGTGCGGGTACGCCTCGCAAGGCGTCCGGGTCGAATTTTTTAATTGGATGTAGTGCTGTTAAAACAATGGGCTGGTAGCCGAACATGGGCAGGTATTTTACAAATTTAAGCACGCGTTGTACAGCGACGCCACCTTCGGGAGGGAAGTGGTACGATAGGATGAGTACTTTCTTCATGCCTGCTGGTCTTGATTTCCGGTGAATAAAGTAGTTGCTGTGTTTGGCCCTTCATTGAATAGCAAATCCACGATCGACATTCCCGGAATGAATGCGCCAAATTGTTGTTTGTATTCAGGATGATTGAATGAAAAATATTCAACAGTTATACCGTTATCTTTGAATTGATTTTCATCCAGATATTTGCTACCGCTCGGCCCGGAAAGATAGGTGTTACATCGCAATTTTTTCCCCATGTGCACAATACGCTCTGTTCGTCCGGTTTTTAATTGTATGTCTGAGCTTAAAAAACAGGCTGTTTTTATATCGAGTGCCCGAAGTAAGAATTCGATGGCTGCAAAATTTGCATCAACCAGAAAACGCCATTCTTTCTGGTAAAACTGGTCGAAAAAATCAGCGTATTTTTCAAACCAGGGAGCTGTTTTATAATTGACAAGCAGGGTTTTCCAGTGCTTGCGCTGCCAGTTGACATTCGGATTAATGCGGACGTCTTTGATCAGCTGTTCGCTCTTGCCTTTGCTGAGTACGGGAATAGTCAGCCACAATTTGCCCCGGGCTGTTTTAATCTGGGTCCTGTTAATGTAATTGTGTGATTTAAACTGCACATCATCTGCAAAAACAAACTGTTCTGCGCTGGCGAGTTTCTTAAAGTAAGCCAACCAGGGTAAATAATGGAGCTGGTGAGCAGAATAGATGGATTTATACATTAATTGATTTCACGTTTGAATATGAGTGTCATATACCGCGATTATAAACGGCGGCGTATATCTTCTTTTCGGTAGTCAATCTTTTAAAATAAAACCTATGTTCTCCAGCTTGCCATCAATATTTTGACGTGGTATAACGTTAAAAATTTGGCAAATCAAAGGGTAGAGATCGATATTTCGTAACGTTCCTGCTTTATATCCATTTTTAAATGCCGGACCCATCGCGTGGAATAAACCATGCATATCGATATGGTAGTTATCGTAGCCGTGGTTCCCGCCATCCAATTTTTGTATTGGTTGGGTTGTCATGGTCCATCCCATATCGGCTATGAGAATTAACGGTGGAATGAAGGGATGCTGTGAATAGTGGAACCACTCCGGTACGTCGGCTCGTTTATAAACATGAAAATGATTCTCATTTTTTTGCAGCTTGTGAAAAACAGCTTCGAGTCTTTCTTCTGCGGGGCGCAGCCCGATCATTGGACCGATACCCATGATTTCATATTTTTCCTCAGGCAGTATTTCATCAATACGAATGACCTTATCTTTACTAAGTGCTGTCATACCGTGGTCTGCCACCACGATGATGTTGGTTGAGACCAGTTGGCCTTGCTTTTTCAATCCGGTAATTAAAGTCCCCAACATCGAATCCAGTAATGCAATGGCATTATTTACTTGTGGGCTATCTGGTCCAAAACGATGACCATATGAATCTGTTTCATGAAAATAAAGTGTGATAAATGCAGGTCGTTCATCTTCAGGAAGTTGCAGCCATTGTAAAACACCACGGATGCGGTCTTCGTAGGGGCGATTATGTTCATACTGTTCGAAATGGATTGGATGGCGTTCATGTTCTTCTATCTCTGAACCTGGCCAAAAATAGGAAGATGTCCGAATTCCCTGCCTTTGCAGTGTTTCCCAGATAGCTTCTCCCAAATACCACCGACCCTGTCGATTTTCCGCATTATTCCCTGTCTTGTACAGCCTGCCGGTAAAAGGATCGTAGATATCATTGTATATAATGCCGTGATTTTCCGTGTACATACCCGTAACGATGCTCAGATGATTGGGGAATGTTTTCGAAGGGAAAGTCGGCTGCAGGGAAGATGCTTTAACACCATTTTGCGCCATTAAATCTAAATTAGGTGTTAAACCACGTTCAGTATAATCCCAGCGAAAACCATCGAAGGAGATGAGGATGAGGGTAGGATTTTCTGCCGGGTATAGGATGTGAGGGATAAAAACAAAGATTATTAAAAGCAGGAATTCGATTTTATTTTTTTGAAGTTGTTTTTGCATTTTTATTCCTCGTAAGGTTCGTAGTCAGTGCTTGCTCTGAAATTACTCAATCGATGGCACAAATCAGATTGATTTTTGATACTATAATTATGGAAAAATTCCAATTTTACTATTAAAACAAAAATACCAGAGCAAGCTCTGACTACGAACCTGCGAACCTTCTCAATCATCCCATCCTTTTCCATAATCTTTCAGGGGATATTTGAACCAGATTTCTTTCAGTTTTTTTCGTCCGTATTTTTCGAAATAATGGTGAATACTGGAGAAAGGCCAGTCCTGCCATTTTTTTACATATCCATGTTTTACCGGATTATTATGAATGTAATTGAATGTTGTCCAAAAATGCCGTTCTGTGCGTATGAAGCGATCGGAATAGCTGTGGAAAATTTTGCGTCCGGGAGTATTTTCTTCTTTATTCCATGCAATTGCCGTAATGCTGTGAAATGCTTGTACTTTTTTTGAGAATACATCCAGGTCAATAATGTGTGCGACGAAGTGATAATGGTTGGGTAGCACGACCCAGAGATAGAGTTTTTCGCAATTCTTATTTATAAAATCCAGCAAAGCATGAGAGAATTTTTCTAATCGGTTCGATGTTGCATTAAAGATGTGTTGATGCTCAAAGCAAGCAGCAGAAATGAGAAATATCCGATCTCGTTTGATAAACCTCGGCGGTGAATGCCAGGGCAGGTGGTTTGTTTTACGCTGTTCGATTAATGCCTTTCGTTCTTTTTGACTGAGTTTTCTGCTTTTGTACATTGCTATTTCTACATTTTAAGTTTTATTTAGGCTTGTAGTCAGAGCTTGCTCTGATGTTTTTTCTTTAATCTCTTTTTCAGAGCAAGCTCTGACTACAAACCTACAAACAACAAAAAAGGCGACCGAAGTCGCCTTTTTTGTTAGGAAAATTAAGTTCTTAGAAACTCAATTTGAGTCCTGCATTGAAAGTACGTGGGATACCCAAGTAGACTTCAGCATCATCAGCCGAGTGGTTTACACCATTGTCGCTGTAGGCATTGAAACTGCTGTTGTCAACTGAATCCTGAACATATTCAGTATCAAGAATATTGAAAGCGTGAACGAAAAGCTGTACACCAACACCCGAGAATTTCATTGGCAGGCGGTAGTATGCATGGAAATCAAAGACGTTGTAATTCGGAGCTTTCCATCCTTCAGCACGATCAGTTTCATCGTTTCTGCTGAATGGATCCCAATCGGAGTAATGCTCGAGGTAGTTTTTCATTACTACACGTGCATTCAAGCCTTTCATTGGGGTTACTGAAGCTGCGATTGCAACCTGTGTTTGCGGTGCATCACCGACTTTCAAATCTTTTACATAGTATGTATACGGTGTTTCAATTTGACCATTGTCGGTGAATTCTTTATATCGACCGTCTACATCGTCAG
The DNA here is from genome assembly GCA_008501545.1 of Calditrichota bacterium. Lineage (GTDB taxonomy): Bacteria > Zhuqueibacterota > Zhuqueibacteria > Zhuqueibacterales > Geothermadaptataceae > Bioreactorimicrobium. Next base: position 7,671 of record QQUM01000451.1, on the reverse strand, counting down.
TGTATGTCCAGTTACCAACAGAGGCAACACCGTCAAAACGCAGCATTTTCATCGGCTGATAGGCTGCTTCGAATTCGATACCCTGGTGGAGAGAATTCATGCCACTGAGGAAGATCAAGTTTTCAGTACCATCTTGCAAAGTAACCTGACGTGTATTAGCGCGGTCTTTCCAGGATGTGTAGTATAGACTTGTTTTGAGGGTCAGTTGGTTGCTCAGTGTATGGAGGTTTACACCTGCTTCATAGGACTGAAATTTTTCATTATCAGGACTATCTGCTTTTGCACCATCAAAATCGCTGATAACATTATCGAAGATGGGTGTTTTTTCTACGAAACCGAAGTTACCATAAACTTCAAGATCTTCAGTTGCACGATACATTGCACCACCTTTGACCTGCATTGCACTGATCCAGTCGGCTTCTGTATACAATTCATCACCACCATCATTTGCGAAATGATCTGTGAATGAATATTTTACTGAAGAATAACCAGCGGTACCATAAATGGTGAAAAGATTTTGTGTGTATTCTGCTTGCAGAAATCCACCAAGCCAGTCGACAGTGTTGGTGTTGTTATAAGCAACTTTATCGCCGAGGCCTTTTCTCTTATCAGCGTCTGTAATGTCGAAATCATTGCTGCTGTCAACATAGTAACCAGCACCGAGAAGGTCACGAATTTCTCTGTAGTGTTCGATTTCAGCTGTACGCCAGTCAACACCAGCGATAAGTTGTGTTGATTCATTCAATTTATAGTTCAACTTGGAGATGGCGCCCAGTGTCCACTGATTGTTGCGGCTGTTGCGCAATGCACCATAAGCACTCGCATCACCGGATGACCTGTTTCTTGCGATGGTTGCATCCCAGTCTGCCTGACGTGATACACCATCTGGTCCTTTGGAGTAATCCCAACGGATAGAACCGATCGTACCAGTACCACCACCATGTCCACCAGAATAATAGAAAATGGAGTAAAGCCCCATTTTATCGTTCAATTTGGAGAACCAATTCAAGTTAACTTGTGGTTTGTGGAAGAAGTTTTCACGTTCGTTGATGAAACTCGGGTCGAATCGTTGATGGTTACTTTCGTTCCAGTTCTGCATGCCTTTGTAAGACGAACTTACTGAATTCCAGTTCTGGTTATATTCACGTCCCTGCTCAGGAAAAACATCCAGGGCAGCTGCATCATAGGTATCCAGATCTTTAGCAAAATCGTGGCTATAGATACCGATATTTTGTTTATACAGGTTTTGTCCGTGAAGCTGAGGTGCACCAACAGCATAGAGTTCAAGACGATTATTTTCATTAATGTTGTATGTTGCACCTGCATAATATGCCCATGCGTCTGTCCAGGTTTTATCAATTACGCCATCGCCAAACTTGCGAACAAGTGTTCCGTTAAATGCGTAGTTGTCATTGATTTGGCCAGAAGCAAATTGACCGGTGCTTTTGAGGAATGCACCACTACCGAATTCTTGCTTGAAGGAAACGCTTTGCTCCAGAGCAGTCGGATCGGTAATGATATTCATCGTTCCACCGATAGATGGCGTTGCCAGGTTTACAGCAGAAAGACCACGCTGAATCTGAATTGATTCGGCTGCATCACCAACACCATCCCAGTTTGACCAGTAAACCCAGCCATTTTCCATGTCGTTTACCGGAACACCATTGATCATAATAGCAACGTTACGCTGGTTGAAACCACGAACATTGATACGTGCATCACCGGCGCCGCCACCCTGTTGGGTTGCGTAAACAGATGGTGTTACATCGAGTGCAAGGGGGATATCACGTGAGCCAAGATTGGCTTCAATCATTTCTTTTTTAACGTTGGTGAATGCAACAGGTGTTTCACGTTCACGCGCACGGCTGGCAGAAATCATAACACCTTCGCTAATCAATGCGATTTGCTCGAGTGCGAAATCAGCGTTTGCAGTACCACCTGCAGTTACACTTACGCTTTGTGTGGCAATTTCATAACCGATGAAGCTTACACGAAGTTCGTAGTTGCCAACCGGGACATTTTCAATTTCATAATCGCCGTTGGCATCCGCTGCCGCACCATATGTTGTCCCAACGACAACAATGTTTGCGCCAGGTAGGCCATCACCGCTCTGTGCGTCTGTTACGGTACCGGAAACGTTTCCTTGTGCAAAGATAAAACCCGGTACGAGTAAAAGACCCACCACAAACATGAGCTTTTTCATACTTTTCATCCAATACTCTCCTCTCATGGTTTTGGAAAATTCTGTTAATTGCGAGGCATCTCCAACAGCCTCAAATAAAAGTTTGCTTTTTCCTCGTAGTATTTTTGACAGCAAACCGATTCGTCGCCATATCATTGAGCAGCATGACGAGTTTGGTGAATTGTTGCTGAAATTACTTTGATTCCCCAAAAAAAGCAAGGGAAAAAACACCCATATATTGCGAATTCTTAAACAAAAAATAAGATTACCTTGATATTTTTGAACTTATAATGTTTAGAAATGTACACAATTTTCTGCTTATATTTCCCCTTTCGAAGCATCTGAAATTGTCAAAAAACAGATTATGGTTTTTTAAATGGCTCATTGACGGCAATTTATAATGGAACCGTATCCAGTTGCATGTTGAAAATCAAGCCCGTCTCTCAACGGGTGAAAAGATAATAAAATAGTATTAAGGGAAAATGAAGACTAACAGAATTGTAGATAAATAATACTTACGGTACGTATAATTTTATGCACAACCTGCCTGGTTGATTCAATACGTGCCAATAAAAAAGGGTTGAAACGACACAAATAAAGCCATCTCAACCCTTGAATAAGTTATTGAAATTTAAAACCTAAAACATATCATATTCGTTTCCGAAAACATTTACTTTCCCGTTAATGTGTTTCGTCGCATCGATTATTTTCCCTTCAGCGTCAACAACACCATTGTGACAAGTTCCACAGCTTGTCGGTTCGACTTCGCGATGACCTTTTGGGGGAAGACCGTGGCAAGAACCACAAGTAGCCGTTCCTGCATCGTTCCAGACGGGCGATGCAAAATTCCCTTCCATGTAGTCGGTTGTGTAGAAGGAACTCAATTCTGAACCAGATTTTGGAAGCTTCCATCCACCATGGCAATATATATTTTGGCAGGAGTTTGTTGTTTGATTGTAGGCTGGTTGCAAAATCAGCTGACCTGCGTCAGTCGTTAAGGTAGCAAGCGTATCCGTTATGATGACTTCTGCTCCCGTGGCCGTGTCAATATGACCAACGGCATTGAGAGTTTCCGGGATCGCGTGGCAACCTGCGCAGGATACTACGGGATCACCAAAGTATTCCAAATGGAGATCATGTGCTCCGGATTCCGGTGCACTGTTTGTAATATCACTCGCTGATGCTGCAAATGTACCGTGACATGTATTGCAAGCCTCCGGGCCATTCTGTTGTGTGTGGCACGTTAAACAACTTGATTCAACCAAACCACCAGCATAATTGGCTCCATGGCATTGCTGACAGGACTGCATGTCATAATTTGCTGCTGCGATATCATCTCCGTGAAAGTTGTCAGATGTTTTATCCGCCCAGCCGACCGCATGAACGTCGACGGTGTTCGGGCCTACAGGAATATCTTTCTGATCTGTACACGCATAAACAAGGAGAAATGCAAAGGATAGAACCAGAATAATTTTGTTATTTATCAGCATATTAATTTACTCCATGACAATATCCGCAAAACCCGACACCTGCAGCTCCAGTATCAACGTGACAATTGAAACAGGATGCGTCCGGATTATCGTGAAAATTTCCTTTATCGTTGTGCATAAAACGAGCTGTATGTGTTTTAGGATCGTTACCAATACCCGGTGTGCGGTCCATGTGGCAAAGCAGACAGGCGGGATCATTTCCTTCAAGATCGTGGCAAGAGACGCAAGATTCGATATCTCTTTTTGCCTGTTCAGCGTGGGTTCCGCCGCCACTGCCAACACCTATTTTTATAAATTCCGGTTGTGAGTGGCCGACTGGCATTGGTGAGGTAAAACCGGCATCCTGATCCTGTGAGTGGCAATCATTGCAAAAAGTCTGCTGATTATGGCACGTCATGCAATCCATAGTTTTCGCCTTGTGGTCGAGCGCATGCCAGAAAACATAGTTTGGATCATGGACTTTTTGACTTGTGAGCAAAGTCCGGCTAAATTGCATCGGACGGGATTCCATTAACGGTCGTTGGATAGGTTCACTGGTTGTAACGATTTGTGCTGCACTGTGGCATTCCTGACAAGAGTTATCGCTATGGCAGGATTGGCAATCATTTTCATGCTGCCCTGCAATGACAAATCTTTTATGTTGTCTTTGCCAATCAGGTTGCAAGTGGTTGCCAGGCACGAGAATTTCGAGTTGTGAATGACAAGCCTCGCACGTGTTGTTTTGTGCGAAACCGTCATGGCATGATTGACACGATGCCATCGTCGGCATGTGGTCATTCGAGGGTTCTTCCGCTTCTTCGATACCGACGTGACACGTCGTACATTCAACATCGGATGCGATATGATTGCTGTGGTTGAACACCAATTCGCGTGGCGCTTGTGCAAAGTGCTGGCGATTTTTATTGTCACCATGGCATGTACTGCACTCGTCTTCATCTTCGATATCATGACAATCACCGCATGTTTCCATCGTTGGCAGCAGGAAATCGGAAGATGTTGCACTTTCTTCAGCATTCACATGGCAATCGGTGCATTCTGCCTCTTCTTCTTCGATGTGATATTTGTGGGAGAAATTTATCGTTTTCCATTGATCTATTGGTTCGTTCCAATACTGAGATGGAGTAAACATTTGCCAGCCAACGATCGGGAATAGAAAGAATGCTAAAACAATCGGGATATATTTTTTAGTTTTCATCATTTATTCCCCCGCATAAAAAACCAGTATTGCAGTCGCATGATAAATCGATAATCCTTTTCATAGAATTTATTGCTCAATAAAAATACCTGGGAACTGACGCTTATGGAACGCACGGGCTTGTAAGTAACACCTAAGCTACCGGAAAAGAGATTTATGCTATCTTCAACGTCTTCATCAATTTTGTATTTTGCCCAGGATATCATGAGATTTGGCAATAATTTGCCACCCAACATCGGATACCAGCTCGACAAGTTGAAGCCGTCCATAATTCCGGCGTAGCCGCGACGTAAGAAGTATTGAACACTGTTGTTTCCCCGTGTAACACCGAGCGTAGTACGTAGTGAATTATCTGCATCATACATTATGGCCGCTGAATTGACATAAAAACTCAGTTTTTGATTCATACGGTAGTTTATGCCGCCTTCTACCTCGCTATTGGTGGCGATATTAAATACTGAAAAAATAGAGTTTGCGGGGAGAAGTGGAGAGCGGAATAAATAGGTCCCTGTCAGTGATATTTTCTCATTTACGGCAGCATTTACATTGAATTCAGAGCGTGTTAATTGATCGTGATTTAGATCGAAATCATGACGCGTGAAAACAGTGAGATTTTTTTTTGCACTCCAGTATCCATCGAGTGAAACAAGCTGGTACTCTTGTTCTCGAGGTTCAATGAAGGCTGTATAAACATTGCCGTATTCATCTGAGCGGCGTGTGTTATAACCCAGTCGATTTTGCCTTTTTAAATTATAGCTGGCATTGATGATTAAATCATTGTTCGGGATGTACGAAATTTGGCCACCCATGAGAAAATTCTTGTCAAGGTCGTCGATGAGTTTCATTTCTTGGGTGGCAGGCAAGAGACCACCTCCAAAAGCCTTGAATCGCAGCCATTTTGCGGCTTTCAACTGCACGGAAGCCCCATCAAAGGTCCCGCTGCTTATTCCGCCAAAAACCGGCTGCCGTCCCAGCTTTAAATCGACACGATTCGCGAAGTTTCGCCACTGCAGATACAAGCTGTACATGCGAAGAACACCGTCGCCATCCAGTGTTGTATTAAAATCGGAATTCACTTGACCAAAGGTTCGCAGGAGAATATTCTTTGTGCGGTAATCGAACTGGAAACCCTGATAACCCCTTGCGTGTGTCGAAGTGTTATCGATGGAATCCGCTCGTTCATAGGCATAAAAAGAACTCGTCACCCTGCCGGAAAAAGTCTGTGCTGACGCTGTTGCGATAAACAGGACGAGGAAAACAAGGAAGAACTTCATGATTCGAGAATACATAGCTAAATCACCCGTAAAGTTAAGTACTCCATTAAAATATTTGATTTAGTTGTAATTGTGAATTGAATATACCAGTAACTTTAGATGGACGAAATTTTATTTACATAAATTTTATTAAAAATGCTACTACTTTCGAATGAACTATTAATAAAATTTACAAAAAACGGTAGCACAATGGTATGCAGTGTCTGAATGACAATACGCGGTTTTCGTCATTCAACTTTCCCAACGAATGTCTTTGGGGACAAGCTTGCACGGAATCCATCATCTGTTGGGCTTAAACCGTAATGGAATCCCGCAAACAGTATTGCGAGAATGACACAAGAGCTGAGTTTTCTTCCAGACACTTATTTAATACTACCGCTGTGATAGTTGTTGAAGTCAATTTTTTATGCACTTAATTTTAAAAAAATGAGTAAAAATGGTTCTTCTACCAATATCGTTACATGAGTTACAATTAATTTTTATAATAATATTTTCCGTAGGCAATGTGCGTACGCTTTGTGTGTGTAAGTTTAAATTTGAGCAATAAATGCCGATGATTGACTGCAAAAAAAACTTCCAGGTTGTTACAATCTGAAGGATTTTAAGTTCAAAATCCACGGTCACTGCCATATATTTGAAGAAATTATATTGAAGCAAATCTTGAATTGGGTTTTAAAATTGGCACAGCTTTGCATGGAAGTCTTAAATTATTGTTTCAAATATACAGTATTAGACAAAATAATTGTTGACCATAATTGAAAATAATAATATCTTCTTTTGTGAAATTATTCACAAAAGGATGGCTCAAGTATCATAATATTTGGGTGAACAGTAAGATGATTAACTGTTTAACAAAACGAGGTGCGTGTTATGAGAAATTGTACGAGGAAAAACTTACTACTGAGTTGGTTGGTTGCTCTATCGGTTTTGTTGGTTATGGGATTAAGTAGCTGCGAGGGGCCAGAAGGTCCACAAGGTCCGGAAGGTCCAGAAGGTCCACAAGGTCAACAAGGTCCGGCAGGCACGAATGGCATTGACGGTGTTGACGGTGCTGACGGTGCTGATGGTATCGATATGACTTCGTCTGCTTGTACTGGATGTCACAATGACGATGTAATAATTGAAAAACGCGCTGAATTGGATCAGCATGACCATGCAACAATGGCCAACTCTTTGAGCCGTGGTGGAAGAGCAGGCTGCGGGCGCTGCCATTCTCATGAAAATTTCAGGGCCTTTGTCGAAACAGGGTCTGATATGTCGATGGAAACAGTTACAGGTTTGAATTGTAAGTCCTGCCACACTCTTCATGATGATGATAATGTTGGCAATTTCTCCTATGGCGTACTTGTTACAGATCCTCCTGAGACTTTGACAGGCGTAGATATTTCTTTTGGGGACGCCAATAATACAAACTTGTGTTTACAGTGCCATCAACCACGTCGCGACTTTACAGCATACGATACAACACCGGCCGATGGACCTGATTCCGTCTCTGTAACCAGTAGCAATGCCGGACCACATTATAGTCAG
>QQUM01000446.1 GCA_008501545.1 Calditrichota bacterium | reverse complement strand
TTAACCGGAACTTTGGTGGTTCCCTGCAAAAACGAATCAATACACGATTGTTGTTGGAGGGCGGATTGAGCTATGCCCGGGCCCGTTTTCAGCGACTTGCCTATTCCCAGACAGCGGATGGCTTTTTCGTTGAAAAATCCGAAAACCAATTGGATGAATACAATAATATTTTTCTTCGCTTTACGCTGGGCCGTCACTACCTGGTACGCGTAACAACCGAATACCTGGAAAGCACTTCCAACAGTGTTGGATACGCATTTTCCGGCATGCGATTGTCTGTCGTTGGCGCAGCGCAGTTAAAAACAAAATGGCTGCTTCGCATGGCCATCATTGCCCAGCAGAAGAATTATAACGAAAACATCAATCCCGTGAATCTACTCGAGTTTGATCTCGAACGCAGTGAAACCAACTCTGCTGTGTTTGATATAAGCTATGATTTCACGACGAATATTTCAGTGTTGGGACGTTTTTCGTATTATAAAAACGAGACTGGACTGCGTGGGCGATTTTATACCAAGAAATTGTTTTTTATCGGATCAGAATACCGATTTTAAAATGGGACATCAGAATTCAAAATATTGAATGGTCGCAAAGATTTTTGAATACAGATGCATGTTTATATTGCGTTTTTCCTGTGAGGTGTTCATCGTTGTGCAATTATTTCTGAATTTATTTTTAAATAAAACACACCTTGGTGGTCGCAAATAAAAAGACTTGTTTCGCAGGGAATGGTCTGCATCATCCAGGTGGAGCACTCTCTGGCATTTTCATTGCTTAATTTTAATAAAATACTGGTCTAAAGCATGGTTTTAACAATTCCTGCTATTATTAAACAATTTTGTTCGATGCACGCATGCTAAAAATTTCAGCTTACAATCCCGTATACAATTATGGCAAATGGGTTATCATGATGCTTCTTGCAGCAAGCGCAGCGGTCGTTACATCATGTGAACATAAAAACCTGTTCAGTCATTCGGAACCGGAACCGGTGACGACCATCGCTGAAATCGATTCTGATGAAGTCATTGTGCATTTGAAAATGAGTGGTGGATCAAGTGATCTCGATCATGATTTGTTTATATTGAAAAACCGAACTTTGCAGATTTATGATAATTATCCTGATAATGGCTCGCTGAACCGTGTTTTAAGCCAGCCGGAAATGGATGCATTGCGGCTTATTTTTAGCGAAAACAATTTTTTCTCCCTTCAAAATGAGCTCGTCGAAGCCAGTATACCGGATCATTTGCTATACGAATTAACATACAAACAGGACGATCTCGTACATACTGTAGCAACGGACTACACGAATGCATCCAACCGCGCCCGTACGATCATTGACGCTTTGCTTGTCCATTACAACGATCTGCGCACCAGTTTAAATATTCATCTGTCCACAGATAAAACAGAAGTCAGTTCGTCGCGCTATTTGAGTATGGTACTGCAGGTTGAAAACAACTCGGATCGTGATTTGGAATTGGTTTATATGCAGGGCCAGGCATTTGATTACGTGGTGTACCACATTCGTGATCACCAATTTACAAGTCTGGAACCGGATGATGAAATCTGGCGCTGGTCCTTGAATTTTTATGTTGAACCAATTGAAAAAGTCCTGAGTATTCCGGCACATGAAATAAAGGAATTCAAAGAGGTGATATGGAATGTTCAGACCGATGAGAAGGACCATGTGAGCGGCATGGTCGCCGTTGTCGGTGAGCTGGTTTCGACACCAGGTGGTAAATCGCAGGCAATCCAGGTCAAGATAAATTGAGTTAGGGTGGTGATGATGTTTTCCAAAAATTTTAGACATGTTTTTGTTATGCCATTTATATTAATTAGCCTGGTTTTCGGCTCTTGTATTACCAACTCTGAAGAGCGTATCCCGGAATTTCGCTTAGAAACCGGGATTTCATTTGGCATGTGTGTAGGATATTGTAAACGCGCTATACAAATCGAAGGCAAGACGGCGACAATCATCGTGGAATCATGGCGGCCGAAAGATTATCCAACGCAAAAACAAACATTTACCTTGACGGATGCAGAATATGATAGTTTGCTGACGCTGCTGGATGTTACCGATATGTCAGGTCTTGAAGAAGTGATTGGCTGCCCCGATTGTGCAGATGGTGGTGCGGAGTGGTTAGCGATCGAGAAAGATGGCAAAGAAAATCGTTCAAAGTTTAATTATGGAGCGGACATTCCTGATATTTCGTCCATTATGAATTTCCTTCGCCCCATTCGGCAAAGGGCAGAGGAAATGATACTCCCTGTTCAATAACACCTTCTTCCCAAAAAAAAAAAAGCCATGAGTGCAACTCATGGCTTTTTTGTTCTACTATTTCTTTTTCGGCCGGCCAATGGAAAAATAATCGATTTTCAGTTCTTCCATACGTTTTGGATCGAACAAATTTCGTCCATCAAAAATTACCGGATGTCGCAATGATTCCTTAATAAGGAGAAAATCCGGTTCACGGAAAGCATTCCATTCGGTCATAATCAGCAGGGCATCAGCATTTTCCAATGCATCGTAGCGCTTTTCGAAAAGGGTGATTTCCTTGTCGATGCGATCACTGAAAATGCGTCTGGCTTCATGCATTGCCTCGGGATCGTGAGCTTGAATTTTCGCACCTTCTTTGGTCAACGCATCAATCATGCTGATGGCTGGCGCTTCGCGCATGTCATCCGTCCGGGGTTTGAAAGATAATCCCCACATTGCGATGGTTTTACCTGCCAAATCGCCTTTGAAATAATTTTTCAGATCAGCAAAAAGAATGGTTTTTTGCTTATAATTAACGTCTTCTACAGATTGAATGATCTGCGTCTCAACACCATATTCCCGTGCGGTCCGGATTAAGGCCTGCACATCTTTTGGAAAGCAGGACCCACCATAACCCGTTCCCGGATAAATAAAATGATGCCCGATTCGTCTGTCGCTGGCGATGCCCTGACGAATAAATTCGATATTCGCACCAACTTTGTCGCAAATGTTGGCTATTTCATTGATGAATGAAATTTTGGTGGCCAGCATCGAATTCGCAGCATATTTTGTTAGTTCTGCGCTACGTTCATCCATGACATGGATCGGATTGCCCGAACGCACAAAAGGGGCATACAGGCGTTTCATCATTTCAGCTGCTTTGGGATTGGATGTGCCGATGATGACGCGATCCGGGCGCATGAAATCGTCGATAGCAGCACCTTCTTTCAAAAACTCCGGATTTGATACCACGCTAAAGTCATGATTCGTATG
>QQUM01000258.1 GCA_008501545.1 Calditrichota bacterium | reverse complement strand
AAACCAGAGAGGAACACTGAATCCGACCTCATAGCCGTACTGATCAAACTGATTGCCAAGGTACTGCCTGTAGTAGCTGAAATCAAGCTGTGGCAGAAAAGAACTCCAGGCTTCCTTCACCCGTTGCGAAGCTGCGCGGTGCAAATTAACCGTCGAAACATAGACCGGTTGATTTTCCAGTGCTTCCAACACCTCGTGCTGGTCAATTTCAATCGGTAAATAAATGAGGGTATCCGGAAACTGGATTGTGTATTTTTGTTTGTCCGGATCAAGGCCGATTGCGCGAAACAATTGGTAGCGGGCCATGTGAAAGGCATTGCGCGCATCTTCGAGTTCGTTTTCTGCTTCGGCCCTTTCGATATCGGTTTTCATCAAATCCAGTTCCGATGCCTCCCCCAGTTCGAAGCGAATGGATGTTGAATTGTGGAGCTGCTCAGCAAGCTGCAATTGCTGGGTCCGCAAATGGAGTATTTCCCGTGCATAGGTCAATTCGGTGTAAATACCTTTAATCATTTTACGCAATTCCAGAAGCTGTGCATCATACCTGCTTTCCAGGGCTTCTCGTTCCGCGTTGAGGCGCTGCCGCTGAAAATAGATCGCCAGTGGGAAATCCATGGATTGTGACAGCGTCCAGCGTTTTTCATCGAATCCGCTATTTGCATCCAGGTCGATGCCCTCTTTCATCACACTGAAGTTTAAATCGGAAAGCCCGGTAGCAGCCCATTTTTCCCCCTTTTTCTCTGCAATCGTCTCCCTGAGCTGATTGATCTCCGGATTATTTTTCCGGGCAAAATCCAGAGCGTTTTTTACAGTGAGAATATTTTCATCCCCTTCATTTGCCTGAAGCGTTGTCATGAAAAACAACAAAATGAGCAACAAAGTGCGCATAGGTAAATCCTTTTGGTGAGTGTATAAATGAAGAATTCATCCGGAGCCAGTACCTGTCATCTATTTTATCCGCTCGATGAGTCCGGTGTAGCTCCGAATGAATTTTAAATTATCTTAAATTATAAGAATAATGTTCCTTTTATAAAAGGATTAATGGCCTCGGTTTAGAGTTCTCCTGCGATGATTGCATCATAGACATCCTGACTCAATTTCTGTGGCGTGTAGGTTACACCGAGACGGGAAAGGTTGCGAACAAAGGCGCGTAAATGATTGTAGGAACCGTGCATCAAATTATCAAATACGTAGGCGATATCCTCATTATCCACAACTTCATCCAGTTCATGCTGTAAATCCAGAATGTCGATTTCTTCGATTAAGGCGCCAACTTTCAACCCTTCTTCGAGAGAGGCTGAGCCTTGTTCAACAAGAGTTGTATACAGAGACTGCAAGGTTTCATTTTGAAAAGTTCCAACCGAATCGGAGAGCACAGGATCTTCCATTTCATATTTATCCGTAAGAACCAGAATTGCATCCATATGACGCTGTTCGCTTGCACTGATGTTGTTGAATACTCTTTGTCCCAGAACTGGATACAAGGAGAGATAAACATCACGTGCGAGTTTTTCTTCTTCCCGCATAAAAGCAAGAGCTTCTGTTTCTTCCGGAGAGAGGTCTTCGTATGGAAACTCATTAATATCAGTGGCACTCAAATCTTTGTCGAGTGTTGCAATTTCTTCGCTTGGTGCAGTTGCAGAGTCACAACCGATCGTTGCAACTAATCCAAGAATTAAGCCTGCTACCAATGTTTTGCTAATCCGATTTGTTGTTTTCATGACCTTTTCCTTTCTTTGCAGATGCATAATTGACCAGGAATTGCATTTGATCAACCAGGATAATTATTTTGATTATTTTTTATTTCGATTTCGGATATAAAGACCGGCCATCACAGTTGTGACAGCCGGCACTCACTTACCAAAGGAACATTTGAATTTATTTCATTCTAAACGCCGCGCTATGTCCTTTTGATATTTTATTAACGTGTCCTGATTACACCAACAGTTGTGCCAAAAGAAAAAAAGACAATCTAAACTACTATTTTTCAGAACAATAGAGAGATAAGAGCAATGAGTTTATTGAAAAATACTTCGACCGCTCGGGCGAACCAATACACATTCGGTCGAAAAATAGGTGGGAATAGCGCTTTAGAAAGGATGGATTACCCGGGGAGCATACGAATGCTAATGTAAGTTTCATGTAAAATATGTACTGTTTTATGACCATCTTACAGCCAGAGCGAAAGCGTCCCGCTGAGCGCAACGGACGTTGCCCTCAGCGGGACGCTTTCGGACTAACTCCAGAAATTTATTATTTTCATCCTTATTTTTACTTATGTCAATCACGTTAAGACTACTATGATTTATCTTGTGCTCGAATGGGCAATTTTATTTCGAACACCGTCCCTTTGCCTTCTGCACTATCGACGGAGATCATGCCACCGTGTTCAAAAATGATGCGTTGCACAATGCTCAAGCCAATGCCGGTGCCGCGCGCCTTGGTGGTGAAGTAGAGGTTAAAAATATTTGAAAGAATTTTCTCCGGCATGCCGTCACCCGTGTCTTCAATACGAATTGCAACTTCATCAAGTGATGCAAATGCTATATCGATTGAAATGCTCCCTTCCTCCCCGATCGCATCCTGGGCATTTTGGATGAGATTAATAAAGACTTGCTTCATTTGGTTTTTATCCCAAAATACCGCACCATGCCAGTCCAGTCGAATATCCAGAGCAATTCGGTGCTGCGCCAGAAGTTGGCCGTATTGTTTTTCCAAATCCAGAAAAAAGTCATCAATTGGAAACGAAGAAAGCTGCAGTGGTTCCGGGCGTGAAAAGCGTAAGAAATCCTGCACGGTTTTGTTGATTCGCTTGACCTCGTTATACACAACGCCAGCCAGTTCATGGTACTCATCCCCACCATCAACAGGCTCAAAATCTTTATCCAATTGCTGCACGATCGCACCGATAGCATTAAGGGGATTGCGGATTTCATGGGCAACGCCGGAGGCTAACTCCCCCATGGCTGTCAGGCGTTGCTGCCGTTCCAATTGCGCCTGCAATTGTTTTTTTTCGGTAAGATCCCGTAGCAGCAGAATGGTATTCTCGATGTTGTCACGGTCAGTAAAGCTGTTTTTAGACGCCAGCAAATCCCGAGTGCGGTCACCGACTTTGCAATTGATCTCCTGCAGCAACAAATTTTCTTCAAGCAAGGACTTACAATCCGCCTCAATAAAAAGTGAGCGCAGGTCTTTGCCGAGAATCCCCTTTCTGTCCATCAAAAACATTGCTTCCGCCGCAGCATTG
>QQUM01000292.1 GCA_008501545.1 Calditrichota bacterium | reverse complement strand
AGGGTGATGTGATTATGCCAGGTCGACCGCTTGTAATTACAAGCTTCAATGACATCAAATTCTTTAATTATGTCAGGCAGATAGTGCCAATCTGGTTTGTCGGTTAACTCACACCAGGTTGGATGGTTCAATTGGTAGGGTAAATCACTTGCCTCAAGATAGGCTTTGAATTCATAAAATTCGCGTTTCGAAGCGATATATTGTAAATCTTGTAACTGGTTCTGGTTCAATGTATAAACATTGATATGCAGAGTGTGGCATTCCTCATACCGTCCAACTCGCTTGGGCTGGATTTTTATTTCGACACCCGGGATCAGGTTTGCGGGCATTTCTGGGAAATCATCGTAGGCAAGCATCGTGTCATGGTCGGTAAATGTGATAAAATCGAAGCCCTTTTTCTCCATATTGCTATATAGATTGCGCGGAACGACCTGAAAGGATGGAATCACATCATAAGAAACTGATGTATGCAAGTGTAAATCCATGACCTTGTAACCAGCATCTCTCAGATACACAATTTGTTCCTGTTTAACAATTTTTTGGGAGTAGTCTCTGGTTTTTGGCATATTAATTTGAAATGACATAGTGCATCCTTCTTTGGGTAAGCTTTTCAAAGACAGGTGCAATATAGAGTAAAATTATGATAAAGGAATAAAGGGTGGATGAAGTTCGAGTTAAATTACTATTTAACTGAAATCGGATGCGTGTCTGGAAAAGCCGGAACCTTTTTTCGCTGTAAAAACGTGTATTGTCATCAAAACAAGGATGCCAGTAACAAGTAGGAAGTAATAGGTAAAAAAACGCCATGTAATCGTCACCAAACCAACCATGTGGATGCCAACGAAAGGCCCGTAAACCGACAGTGAAAGGGCTTCGGCGCCAGCCACAGCGCCTGGGGTTGGAATGAAATTCATCAAACCGAAAATGACAGTTTGCAGAAAAAAGAAGAGAAACGGGTCTGTGGAGAGACCAAGTCCAACGACAAGCATGGAAATGACCGAGTAGCGTAGAATCCATTGAACACAGGTTAAGAGAAAAGTCAAAGCAAACCATTTTTTCCCTTTTTTTCCAATAAACATAAATACACTTTTAAAATCATGGAGTGCTTTACGCACTTGAACCAAAATTTTGCCCACTGACTTTTTGAAAGGCAGGCTCTTATAGTGTATGAAGTGTGAAATGATGAACCAAATGATGACGAAAAGCAGGATTGCCAATACAAGCCATTGTATCGCAGGGAGACTTTTCATCCACGCCGACTCGAGGAGCGAATTGATACGCGCCATGTTTTCCTCTGCTATAAATAAATAGCTGATCGGAACCGCAAATATGAATAAGAGTGTATCTTCAAGGGAACTGAGTGCGGTGAGTGATGCAGCTTCACCGGTTTTCAGGCCGTTTTGGACGAGCATTGCAACTTTTACCGGTGCTCCACCCACAGCCGTTGGTGTGATTGCTGCGCCGATTTCTGATGAAATTACGATTTTTATCGACTGAGAGTACCCAATTCTCCGCTTGATAAAATTTGTCCAAAGGGTGACGCGTATCGCATTTATGAAGTTCGGTATGATTGCAAACAAAGCTGCGCCGAGAAGCCAGATAGATGAGAATGTATTCAGGCTTGGGAGAATTGCATCTGCCATGAAGAACTTCTGGATGCTTAGGTTTGTCACCAAACCGGCAACAAGAGCAATAAATGCATAGTACAGTAACTTCCCGTTGTCGATTTCATTGCGCAACTTGTACATGAACATGCTCCTCTTTTTCCATTGTAGCATGATCAACTTGTAATCCCCGATAAATTTTGAGGAGCAGCGTGAATGTTCTGTTCCAGGAATAGGATTTTTCAACATGTAAACGCGACGACGTGCCCATTCTCTGTACATCCTTTGACAGAAATTCGTTGATGGTTGATGCAAGGGACGTCGGATTATTTGATTCACACAAGACGCCTGTGCCATGTTTTACTCGGTCGATCAGCGCGCCACTGTGTACACCGACAACGGGGAGGCCGCATGCCTGCGCTTCGAGTATAAGCAGTCCGAACGTTTCGTGTGGGGCTGCGGTCACAAATACATCTGCTGAAGCGAGTATGCGTGCGAGTGCATTGCGTGACGTTTCATAAGGCCGAAAAAATAACGATGCATTTTGAGTGACCTCCTGTTCCACGTGCTCGCGAAGTGGTCCGTCCCCGACGATGAGTGTTTTGATTTTTGCGTTGGCCGGGAGTTTTTTTATAGCATTTAATAAAACACCAATCTGTTTCTCAGGGCCTAGGCGGCCGCAATAAATAAGCAGTTTATCAGTCGTATCAATACCCAATTCTTTGCGCAATTTCACATCCCTTTTATCCGGATTAAAGGTGATGAGATCCACGCCCAGCGGGACAAATCTAACCTTTGGCAGCTGCCATTTTTTAAGTTGCTGCAAATAGGACGGTGATCCGGAAAATACGGCATCACATTGTCTATAGACGAGTTTTGCGTATGCATCGGCAGTCTTTTCTAGAAAATCAGCCAATATTCGGGGTGTTTTTGTGGGTAAATTATCTTTTATATAAGCGCGTGGAAAGTCGGTATGGTAATAACCGGTTACTAAACATTTCGAATTTCTTCTGTATAAAAAAATCGGCCAGGGCAAAATAAACGGACTGGCAAATTCGATTACATCGGGCTGAAATGTTCGAAGCAAGCGATAAACCTGCCGCATGTTAAACATGAATCGATACGGCTTGTAGTTAGGCACCATTGGCGCCTTCACAGTGCAGGTGATGAACCGTCCATCGTGTTTGATGCTGTTTTCTGCTCCTGGTATGATCAATAGATGTTCACCATGCGTATAATGTGCTATAAATTTTTTCTTTTCCAGGATGTATGTTTTTATTCCACCGCTAATGGCAGCGTATGACTGCGTAATATCACAAATCAACATAATTCAAATTTTCGAATTTAACGGGCTTGATTAAAGCTGCGTTTTTCAACTTTTCCTTTTTATTGGTGATGGTTTCGTTGTAGTGGTTGAGTAAAGTCTCGTGAATAGCGTCCCACGAATAGTGTTTGATGGTTTTCAGTGCGCCTTGCTGTGTAGTTTTTTTGAGTTCAGGGTCAGTGATTATACTTTCGATATGCCATGCCATCTCTTCGGCGTTCTTCACTTCTGACAAGAAACCGTTGTGACCATGATGAACCAGATCACCTACGCCTCCTGAGCGCACGCCAACAACGGGAACGCCGGATGCAAATGCTTCG
>QQUM01000235.1 GCA_008501545.1 Calditrichota bacterium | reverse complement strand
TGTATAATTTTTCATCATGGTGTAGTACCTCGTTGCATTTATGCGAATTCCACAAAGCCGTTTTGCAAAGACTGTGCTATAAATTTAACTGGCGATGCAAGTTTTTGGTTTTATTTTTGTTAAACACAGTGATTAAATAATTTTTTTCGAAAAAAGCGCAAATTTAAACGTTTAATTTCAATTATGAATTACAGAATTCATATAGAACGATGGTGACTTTGTATTTTAACTATTCCTAATTATATTAGAGCGATCGGAAACTATGAACACTATTTTGAATTGCTGCATCCAACATGTGCACCGAAAATGTATGTTTGGAGATAGAATGAAAAGAATTCTGCTGTTTTTTATTGTCATTGTGCTCACAGCCTTGTTGCCCTGTGCACTACATGCACAAAAACGTCTACACACGGATGAATGGGTGGATATTCCCGCCCTGGAGAAAAAACAAAACGCATGGCGATTTGATGATACCGGCTCCAATCCAAAAGTAATGCAGGAAAGTGAATCGATCGATGTCGGTTATTATAAACTCGATCTTGTCATTGAACCCCAAAACAGGCTTTTATCGGGAAGTGTTGTTGTGAAGGGCCGGAGCAAAGTGAGTAATCTGAAAAATATCGTGCTGAATCTCGACGAGCGCATGATCGTCGATGCGGTAACCGGCGATGCACAGCACTTCACTCATAGCGCAAATTTATTGGAAATCGCTTTAAATTCAACATTGGGCCAAAGTGAAGAATTTACAGTAGAAATATTTTATCACGGCACTCCGGCCGGAGGTGGATTTGGCGGATTCGGGTTCAATAGCCAGGCCGAAGAACCGGTAATTTGGTCACTCAGTGAGCCTTATTTCGCACGCACCTGGTGGCCCTGTAAAGATTATCCAAACGACAAAGCCGATTCCGTGGATATTGTGCTCACGGTACCCGAACATCTCACGGCTGTCTCCAACGGCAGTTTGGTCGAGGTCATATCCAATGAGGATCAAACCAGTACGTTCCACTGGCATGAAAAATACCCGATTACCACATACCTTGTTTCCGTGGCCATCACCAATTATGCAAAGTACAGCCAGTGGTTTAAATACAGTCCGGATGATTCGATGGAAATCACCAATTATATTTATCCGGCCAAACTTGAAGATGCAAAAATTCATTTGGCCTCGTTGCCGGAAATCATGGCTTTCTTCCATGAAACATTTGGTCCCTATCCATTTCTCGATGAAAAATATGGAATCGCACAATTTCCCTGGGGTGGTGGCATGGAACACCAGACAATTAGCAGCCAGGGCAGTTTCGTTGAGTATTTGAATGCACACGAACTGGCCCATCAATGGTTTGGCGATCTCATCACAACAGCAAATTGGCAGGATATCTGGCTGAATGAGGGTTTTGCCACGTACAGCGAAGCATTGTACTATGAACATGCGAATGGGACGGATTATTACCATGAGTACATGGCACGCATGAGTGTAAAATATAGCGAGCCAATCTATCGTGCCGATACGACTTCAGTGAATTCAATTTTCAATCGCATTGTTTATTATAAAGGCGCATGGGTAGTGCACATGCTCCGCAAAGTTCTTGGAGACGAAACCTTTTTTGCATTGCTAAAAGCCTACACCAGCGATGCGCGCTTTGCCTATGGCAATGTAACCACAACAAGTTTTAAGGAATTCTGTGAAAAATTTTCAGGGCGTGAATTGGACTGGTTTTTCAATCAGTGGATCTTCGGCACAGGTCAGCCTGCCTACAGATATGAATGGGACGTGAAAAACGAGAACAACAGCTTCGTTGTCGATTTGCGGATAGAGCAAACCCAGGTAGATCAGCACCAGCTTTTTACGATGCCGGTGGAAATTTTAATTTCATCTGAAACGCAAGATACGCTCGTGACAATTCTGAACGATCAGGAGACACAGCAGTTGCGTATTCCAGTTTCTTTTCCGCCACGCTATCTCACCCTGGATCCGGACAACTGGATATTGAAGGATGTCGATACGTTGAGTACTATTGATGATGGGAAGGTTCGGTTGGGCATCGAGCTGAAGCAAAATTTCCCAAATCCCTTTTACGACAAAACCACGATCGACTTTAATTTATATCGGACAGTAGCCTATGTCGAACTCAAAATCTTCAACACACGTGGTCAATTCGTACATCAGCAGCACATCGATTTGCCAAATCTGGGCAGCAACTCTTTTCAATGGGATGGCACAAATTTTAACGGAACAAAAGTAACGAGTGGTGTTTATATTTATCAAATTGAATCACCAATATTCAACGCAAAAATGAAAATGGTACACTTGCATTAACGACATTGTACAATAAGGAAAGATGTTCACTTCGCATTGCAATTAAATTGTTCGTTTGTAAGACGATTCGCGCAGACGGACGTTTTGGATTTGGTATCAACAGACGAATTGGTGAAGAATCATCGTATTTTCAATCGTAAATTCCATTTAGTATGCTGAAAAATTTTAATACAAGCAGAATCTGTTAATTTGCAAATATTCTCTGTGAGCTGATGCCATTCGCCTCAAAAAAAGCGTTCAGCACCTACTAAAAAGTTCATTGCTGGAGATTTTAATCAAAAATCATACATTTACGGATCGAGGTAATTAGGTCTTCTTCGTGCCGGAAAAGTTTTGTTACTATTCTGGCATATTCTTTGTCAATCCCAGGCACTGCAACTGTGATTTATCCTCAAAACAAAAACCTTCAATTGGAACCACTGAATGCAGCGCTTTCATATTTTACTCTTATTTCTCTATTCAGCACTTACGCTCACAGCCAATCTGTTGCCGGCTGGTGAAGAAAACATCAACAAAAATAAATTCCGCCAGCTGACACAAGAACTCCCGACGCCAAATAGCTTTCGCACAGCATCCGGAGCACCGGGGCCAGAATATTACCAGCAAAAAGCTGACTACCGCATCTTTGTTGAACTGGATGATGAAAAGCATCGTGTTCGCGGTCACGAAACGATTACCTACCATAACAATTCACCGGAAACCCTGAAATATCTCTGGGTGCAACTGGATCAAAACATCCGAGCACAAAACTCCGACGCAAAGACAACGCGAACGAGCACACTGCAGGGTCGTCGCAGCGCAATTGCCTTTCGCAGGTTCCATCAACAATTTGACGGTGGATTTAAAATAGAGTATGTCCGGGATGCAAATGACAGAGATCTGCCCTTTACCATCATCAAAACGATGATGCGAATCGATTTAAAATCGCCAGCGC
>QQUM01000549.1 GCA_008501545.1 Calditrichota bacterium | reverse complement strand
TATTTAGCTCTGATTAGCATCCTGAGTGTCCCGCCTGCTATTTGGCGGGATGTATCGAAGGGTGCGGGCATTAATAGAACTTCGCACCCTTCGATACGTTGAGCAAAAAACGCTCAACTACTCAGGATGCTCGAGTTTGCAAGCATCAGACTTGTAGATACCTTTTTCAAAATCATTTGATAACTGCAAATTTGCCGACTTTTTCATCACCTGTGACGTCGGATTTAACATGATAAAAATACATTCCCGCAGCTATTTCCAAGTCTTCGCGCGATTTTAGATCCCATTTAACAATGCCGTCCGCCGGATCGTTCTCGACCAAAATCTCATCAACCAGCAAACCGGATGAAGTGAAAATTCGAATTATGCACTGCGCCGGAATATTGGTAAACATGATCTGCCGACGCTGGTTGAGTCGCTTGTTGAGCACTGCTGTTTCCATGATGTTGGTTGCGATGTACGGATTCGGAACAACACGAATCTCGTTCATGGCCGATTTCAATTGGGATTCATCCAATTCCTGAGCCGGATTCACAGTAAAGTACAATTTTTCACTGCTAGACCACGGCTTGTCAAAGCTGGCGCGAAAAACATCGCCAGCAATTGGGTAGTAACTGGCGTCGTCATAACCGCGCCAATCGAGGGTGAACGCTGTGCCGCTCCAGTACATTCTTGTGCGATAAACCTGAGTGTAGCCCACCAGCACAACATCCTCATTCCATTCGTAAGCGCCCGATTCATTCAAATCGTGGACGATAAGATCGCATTTGTAATAATCGCCGGTTGTATCGATGACGGACTTGTTGATCACATAAAAATCAAACGAATTATCCAATATGAGGTAAGCGCGCGAGATGGCCGTCCCGGAGGTGTCGGTGATGCTGGTCGTGCGCACCGTACGCGTTGTGTATGCAATGGGATCACCGGTAAACACGATTTCATAGTCATACAAAAAGAAATTCGTTTCAGCACCGGTCACCAGATTCATAGGGGAGTAGCCGGTTACCCAGCCGGATTTCGAGTAGTTGAGTTGCGGATAGCCCTCCGTTGTTCCACCGACTGAACCAAGATCCAGCTGCAATTGCACGCCGTCAAAGATATCCGTTAAAAAGGGTTGCTCATTGAAACGCCACACTTCGTTGATAATATCGCCGGCCTTGGTTTCTTCAAAAGTTGAAATCAGATTGTCTTCGATATATGAGTTGGGATTTTCGTAATATACGAGTCGGTTGCCATCGGTGACATCGCGCACTTCAAATCCCGTTGTAACCAATTGGGCATCATAGGGGCTGCGGAAACGCTCGTTGCGCGCATAGTCGAGGGTATCTGCAGTGAAGGCGAACATGTAATCGTGGCCTTGCTTCAGCAAGTTGGCGTCAGCAATCCTCGGTGTAATCATGCCATCCAGCAGTTCCGGTGTGGAGCGGTCTTCATCGATGGAAATATCCGATGCAACATAACCGGCAGCTTTTGCTCCTGGCGTCACATACACCACGTTTTTGCCTATACGAACGATTTCCTCGGATTCACCCAGCTCGATGACCACATTGCTTCCTGCAGGACTCAGGCCAAGCTCTTCGATGCCGTAATCGTATGCGACAACAGCGTAGTAATAGGTGACACCATTTTTGACATTGTTGTCAATGTAATAGTGGCGAATGCCGGTGTCTTCACCGAGATAAAAGGCTGTGCCCTCGTGAACGCCGTACTCAGCATAGCCGGTTCTGTTATTTTTCAAATCGCACTGAAAGATGGGCGCTTTGGTTGAAGCGTCTCCAGCGCCATCGGTGATGATGGTGGCGTCCTGAAAAGTTTTATCAGTCGCTTTGTATACCTTGTAGCCTTCGAAATCGTTTTCATTGGCGAGAAACGGCTCGCGTGTTTTCTTGTCGGCGAGGTTGTCCCATGATAAAATAACCTTGCCGTCGCTTGCAGTTGCTGTGAGCGTTGGCGTTAATGGCGGCGTGGCAAACTGGTAATCACGCTCATAAATCAACTGCGCCGTTTGTTTAAGGCGGAACATCTTCGGCGCTTGCGGTGGACTTTGATCCAGCGTGCTCTGGGTATCAAACGTAAAAAGCTGCGCCATGGAAATACGCTCAGTGCGTCCTCTTGGAAAAGCAAAACGTGTGGATGCGAAGATTTCATATAAAGAACCTGCTGTGCCGTCATAAACCTGGCGCTCTTCCAAGGGTTGATCCATGGCTTCCCACATCGGCCTGTCCTGACCCAATTCAAGATTCCAACCGTGCCATTGCTGCCAATCAAAAATCTGGAATGAGGTGAGACCAATCATGTCCGACTCGCTGACGTCTGTTGCGTTATAGTTGGGTTCGCAACCAACGCCTTCCACCCAGTCAGGTTTACCGTTGCATTCGCCTTCATCCGGGCCGGTGTAATTCAAATCACCAGGGCCAACGCCGTCCAGGCCGACATCGTTACCTGCGGTCTCGCCTGGTTCCAGTTCCCATTCATTCAAGTCTTCATTAAACCTTGCATAGGTCCCATTGCCATTTAAATCAACGCCGGCAATCCAGTCCTGGTCCTCGTCACCTTCATAGTGATCGTGCAGGTCTTCTTCTTTAAGATTATAAAAACTGAGAAAATTTTCCAGATTGTCAATGCCATCATAGGGGCCAATCAAAGCGCCGGCGTCCGGATTATCGCGCTTTTCATCGATCAGGCCATCCATGTCGTTGTCCACCATATCGGTAGGCTTGCCCGGGTTTTCCAGATAAGCCAGACCGGATACGCCTGTGGGACGACCGCCAACACCGACGCCCAGGCCTTCCCATGCAAAAGACAGGTCGAGCAAATCATCAAACCAGGCGCTCTCCTGATCACCACCCGTATCGCCACCGATTGAATTGTCAATAAAATAACCAAATCCACAGGTTGGCAGATCGTATTCGGAAATATTGGTGATAGCATATTCCCAGAAGAGAATATCCCGTGCTTCCGGATTATCCCATTGATAACCGCGCACCGCAATACGCAGTCCCATACCGCCCCATGGAAGTCCATTCTGCCGTGTAACGTTGGGATTCTTGTCACCAATCAAAACACCGGGACGCGGATAGTAGCGCAACTCTTCACCGTCCCGCAGTTCGTTGTTATCGCTGTTCACTTTAACGATGTATTCCAAATCCTGCCCATCGTTTGCCACATAAAAAGTCTCCAGGTGCGCTTTGACAAGGCCGCGGCCAAAACGGCCATTCCATTCGCCCTGCCACTTTTTTCCGTCACCGGCGAG
>QQUM01000131.1 GCA_008501545.1 Calditrichota bacterium | reverse complement strand
CACGCAATACACGAAGTGTCTGGGAATGCACTCGGCTAAAATCTTCCATATTGGTTTGCAGGGAAGCGCCGGTAAATCTGCTGTTCGGCCCGTAGATATCAGTAAACCAGGCGCCATTGTGGATGACAACATGATGCTTGTAAGGATCGATATCCGAAACGTATTTTGCCAGCAGCATCCGTTGGTCGGCGTCGAAAGGAAATGTTGGGTGACTTATTGCCCAATCGCCGGTTTCTTCACACAGATTCCAGTTTAAAGCAAGGTGGTGGCCAAAGCGAGCGATCAGCTCGCGGTAGTACAATTTGGTGTACAACCCCACGCCGCCGTTGTCGAGCAATCCCTGGTTTTCTGCTTCCATGGTTTTGAAATGCAAAAACAATCCAAGTTTCTGCGCATGTTCGAACAGAACTTCCCATTGATCCAGCTTTGAGCAATCGAACCGGTCCCAGGTGTTGTAATCGACATACGGGAAAACGTTGCGGTCGTCGCCGCCGATATTCATGGTTAAAAACGAAACCGCGTTCAATCCTTTGGAGGCCAGGTAATTCATCGCGCCGACGATTTCTTTGCCCTTGCCGTCCTGCCAAGTTGGATCGCCGTCGTTCCAGTCTTTTTTATGGGCCATCCAGGTTTTCACTAACTCATCTTTGATGCCGTCATTGTGAAATGTGCCATCGAATGCATAATAGGCGAGAAGATTTTCCGGCGCATCAGAGCCGCATTTTAAGAAATACTCCCCTGTTTCAGCAAGCTTGAGATAGCGTTCGCCCACGTATTGTAATCGCCCTCTTGCTCTGAAATCGTTTCCTATTTTGTCGGATTTAGCAATTTGGAATGCGCCTGTTTTACCATCCATAAATTCAGCAGTTTTTAGTTTTTTTGACGTTCTCAGCGCAGCCCATTTTCCTGTTACGAATTTAATAGAATAGCTCCACTCCCCTGTTTCATCAGGAGAAAAATGCACGCGCCAAACATTTCCGGATTCAGCGCCAGTATTTGCCGCATTGCCATCAGCAGCGAAATAGCCGGGGATTACATATTTTTTGCCGGATTTCTCATGGGTAAATGTGACAGTGAGTTTGTAGTTGAGAAACGGATTGTTTTCCGCTTTCTCCGATGCGCTCGGACCTTCAAAATTCAGAGTGACCTTGTGCCATTTTTTCAATTCTCCCGAAATCTCTTGCGCAAATACAGATTGTGATAAAACGAGTGAGCACAAAGTTAGATAAAATAGAAAAGTTCGCATGGTATATCCTCCTTTTTTCGATGAGATAATTTCAAAGACAAAATTATTTAAAAAATATTGTTGGTATTTTAACCAATCTGTATTTATATTCGTGCACACTAACATAGTGTACACGAATAGTTAGCAAGGACTCAATATGTTAAAAAACATCACACTCAGTGCGGAAGAAGAACTCATCAAATCCGCTCGAAAAAAAGCGCAGACGGAACACACAACATTAAATGAAAACTTCCGCCGCTGGCTAAAAAATTACGTTCAAGCTGATTCAAACAGTTCAAATTACAAGGAACTCATGAAAACATTGGACTACGCCAGTCCCGGACGAAAATTCAGCCGAGATGAATTAAATGAGCGATAAATTTTTTCTCGACACCAATATAATCGTTTATTCTTTCGATGATAGCCAACCGGAAAAACAGCAAACAGCGCAAAATCTCATCCGAAATGCCTTGACCAATCTAAATTGCTGCATCAGCTTCCAGGTCATCCAGGAATTTTTAAATGTTGCTACACAAAAATTCCAGACGCCGTTGACAACCAGCGATTGCGTTAATTACATGACTCGTGTTCTGGAGCCGCTTTGTGAAATTTACCCGAACTTTGAGCTATACCGCACAGCGCTGGAGATAAAAGAAGGTTGGCGCTATTCATTTTATGATTCACTCATCATTGCAGCGGCGCTCAATGCAAATTGTACAATTTTATATTCAGAAGATTTACAGAACCAGCAACGTATAAAAAATTTGCAGATCAGCAATCCTTTTGCCGTTTAGCAATTGGCAATCCTGTTCATCCAATTCATCTCAAATATAAAATCTTGATCATCGCGTTTTTACCATTAACTGTTAACCGGCAATAGTAAATTCCGGACGCCACTGTGGTTCCATTCTCATTCTCTCCTTGCCAGATTGCTGAATTCACACCGGCCGGTTGCGCCGAATTCGATAGAACCTTTACAAGCTGACCGCGATTTGAATAAATTGCCAATTTTACGTTTGAAGCTGTTGGCAAAACGTATTTAATGGTTGTTTTGCGGCTGAACGGATTTGGATAATTCTGTCGCAAAATCAATGGACTTGCTTCAACATCCTTTTCTTCCATAACCGGTGTTGTATCCTCAACCAGTTTCCAGGTGCGCACCCAATCCACTTTCATGGCGTTTTTGTCTGGATCATCCAATGAAGCAATGGTTGGCAGACCATTCCAGGTAAAAACTTCGGTGTCAAATATCATGTGCAAATCTTCTTCAAATGGTACAGACGGCGTGACTGTCATCACCTTTTCACCGTTGTGATAGAACCACAGCGTTTCCGGGTCTTTCCACCAGACGCCGTAATTGTGGTACTCATCCCGACCGCGGGTTTCCATTTTGTAGGTTGCGCCAATGGGCGCCGGACCGGCCTGCTGGCCATAGACATGGGTATTGCAGGAGAATTCATATTCCATAAACGCCTTGGCCGGATCTGATGGACGTCCCATATGCTCAATCACATCGATTTCAGAATAAGCGCCCATGCGAAACCAAAAAGAAGACGTCATCGAAAGATCGGAAGCTTTCATTCGCGCTTCGTAGAAATAGCCTGGTTTGGCAATTTTTTGCTTTGTTGAAACAACCGCCGAATTAACCCACACAACATTTATCGGATCAACGACTTCAGACATGTTGGATACGCGGCTCGTGCTGCGCAAATGGAGAATGCCGTCCACAACGGAAACATTTTCACCTAAAAAATTGCTTGGGATACGCCCGGCCCAACCGGGATGGTAGTCGTGCCACTTGTCCGTATCCAATTGATTGCCATCGAATTCATCGGTGAGTTCCGGCACCGGTGTCCACATCTTTCCCGCGGGTGGATTGGCAATTGCGCCATCGGCAGGCGGAACAAGTTCGCGACTTATGGAAAAATCATCGCCGTAGACGGTGCCTGTGGTGCGGTCATTTGCGAAATATATGATGGCTGTTGTGTTGGTGTCGCCGGTTGTGATTTCAAATTTGAAGAGGAAATACTCG